>NZ_JAUJED010000026.1:0-18254 GCF_030442075.1 Vibrio sp. TMPB1044
ATAACGCCTTAGTGGAGGCTTGAGCCGTATGCAGTGAAAGTTGCACGTACGGTTCTTAGGAGGGCGGCATCTGGTAACAGGTGTCGCCTATCCGACAAGGACGTGCTGATCTCTGCAAACACGGCTTTGCCCCCAAAACGTGCCAGCTCGATTTAGGGCCGATAAATTTCGTCCCTGATTTATCGGCACTGCCCGAGCGAACGGAAGTAAAGATTCGGTGAGCGATTTCTCCCATTTTCGGTCAAAAATGGCATACCGATCTAAAATCATCGCTTGTATTGTTATGCAGTCATGCAAAGAAACCGAAACTGTTTACACACAGAGTTTTTCTACTAGTTCAGCAAAAGACGCATCGATAGTATGACCCGCTGTGTCAATCTTGATGACATCTGTTTTCCACTTGTCGTAGTGGCGATTCTGTACCTGTTGCCAATTTGGTAGATTTAGGTTCTCAATTTCATTATCTCGTGTCTTAACTCTGTGCTCGTGCTCAGTGAGATCTGAGCACACAACCTCGATATTAACGAAATTAGCCCCTGTACTTTTTGCAACATCTTGCCATTCGTGTCGTGTTAGCTCTATTGGATTACAAGAGTCTGAAATAGAGCTAATCCCGAGAGCCAAATTATCTCTAATTATTCGGTAACTTAATCTGTACCCCTCCCCTTCAACTTTGGAACTACATAGATCTCTAAGCCCCTGCTCGACGGTGTCGATACGCACATACATTGCGCCTGTACGGCTAGCAAGTAACTTAGCCAGTGTAGATTTTCCTGAAGCTGGAAGACCTGAAAATATGTACAAAGTAGGAGTGCTCATTTCGCCTCTTTTCCTTCTGTTCCTTTACGCAATTAGTGAACACAAGCCCGTATTTAACAGTACTGATGCACAGTTACCTACAAACTCTACCAGATATCACCTAATGCATGGAGTTGAATAATCTAATGAAAATTCTGAATAGTTTGAATCCAAGACTATCGGTCTAGGATGAAAGCTTTTGTCCATTTTCTATCACGAACGGCATCATTTGAAGTGGTGTCGTTCTGCTACTTGGGAGATGGTAAACTCTTTGATGGGTAGGTTTCGTCCTAAGCTTCAAACTCAGATCTGCCCCAAACTGCGTTGGAGTAGAAGCTCTACTATTATTGATAACCTGTCTTTTCTCATATCTAATCTAATGCCATCACAGCTAGTTGATCGACCTGAATGTAAAGCAAGGTATGCTCTTGTGAAACAGCTAATGGGTGCATAAAGCCTTGTTTTTAATCTGCTATAATGGTAGCAAATAATGCCAAAAAAAACCTTAATTTGTCACTATAGTAGCAATGGAGACCCGTCACAGTGATGGAATTTTTTGTCATTCGTGTTAATGAAGTAATGATTGTCATTACTCTATATTTGCTACAATAATAGCAATTAGACTATGATTGGCGTTATAATTGATACCATAATAGCAACTTACGAGGCATGTATGTTATCTCTTTATACCGCTTATGATTTGCAGATGGAACTCAAAGAGTTTATCAAGTCTGCTCGGAAAAAAGATAAACTCAGTGTTCAGAAGATGGCCGATCTCTCTGGCGTACCTTACGCGACGATCCGAAAGTTTGAGTCATCTGGCAACATCTCATTGCGTCAGTTCCTCATGCTTTATGAGACAGTCGGTGACTTGAAAAAAGTGAAAGAGCTAACAAAGTCGTCTGAGCCTGAATTTAAATCAATAGAGGATGTGCTTCGATATGCTTAAATCAGCCCTAACCGTAAAACGAACGCTTAGCACAGGTGAAAAGGTATTTGTCGGCAAGCTAGTTGAAAATAGTAAGCAAAGCTTCTTTCAATTTGATGAGGCTTATTTAGGCGCTCACTCAACCTCTCTGGCTCCGTTCAATTTAAAGGCTGATACAAGCCTACAAGTTGCGCCTAGAGGGCCGCATTACGGCATTCATGGGGTATTTGGAGATAGTCTCCCTGATGGTTGGGGCCTTTATCTCATGGATCGTGTATTTAGACAGAACGATCATAACCCAAAGGAAGTTACCGCCCTAGAGCGTTTGGCTTATCTGGGTGACAGATGCATGGGGGCGTTGAGCTATGAGCCTGAATTAGATTTACTTGATGAGTCCAAGGAGTCGATTGATCTCATTACCCTTGGCCGAGCTGCGATTGAAGAGTTTGAAGGCACCGAGTCTGCTTTGCTTGAGCACTTGATGAATACTGGTGGTTCGGGTGGTGCTAGGCCAAAAATGAACGTGACACGTTTATTGAATGGGCAATATTCAACATTAGATGACGCACTAGGAACAAAGCTTATCGTAAAACTGACATCTGAAAAGTTTGACTTGAAGCACTCTGAATCATTAGTCGAATATTGCTACATGCAGATGGCCCGTAATGTCGGCATTGAGGTTCCTGACTTTGATTTAATTGATGCAGGTAATGGACGATTTTGGCTAGAGCAGGAACGATTTGATTGCACCGAGCAAGGCGGTCGAATCCATATGATTTCTGCGTGTGGGTTGTTAGATGCACCGTTTCGAGAGCCTTCTTTGGACTATGTGGATTTAGTTAAAGCTACGCGCATCATGTGTAGTGTCACTGAGTCTCAGAAGCTCATTAAGCGCTGCATGTTTAATTACCTAACTGTTAACCAAGATGATCACAGTAAGAACTTCAGTTTCCTTGCCAGTGACGCCGATAACTGGACGCTATCGCCTTTCTACGACATTGTTTACAACCCTAACCCTTACAAAGAGCATATGACGGCATTTGGTGGTAATGGCCGAACGCCAAAGAACGCACTAGACCAGTTAGCTGCTCAGTCGGGGTTGTCATCAAAGAAAGCGATTATGGTTATGGCTGAGGAAATATTTGAAACAACACGCTCGTTTAGTCTTGAGGCCAAACACCTGGGCTTGTCCCCTAATCTAATCAAGGAGATTGATAAGGATATGGTAGAAAAATTTAAGGCGCTGTAAGTGTAGGATGAATCAAATTCGCCATGACTTTGTAGATGATTTGAGGGTTTTACAGTGGCTGAGGTTATTCGAGTTAATCTGTAATATAAAGTTCGTAACAAGGTTTTGTCCAGAGACGTATATGGAATCCACGTATTTACAAAGTGATTTAACAGTAAAAGTTAAGATGCGTACGTATATTCGGCTTTTTATTGAAGGAGCTACCTTCTAGCCTTTGATGTTTGCGCACCTACAGTCCTCATCGTGTTATCAGCTTCTAAAGCGTCACGCCTCTGTCAGGTTTTCAGTAGGTTGGTCTTACCCTTTATGCATCATCATTTTGTAAAATATTAAAATACATTCATGGTTAATTGTTAAGCAAAACAGGTTTATATTCAGTTCCATATCGAAGCATTGCCCATGCAGTCCGAACTACCTTGTTAGCCAACGCAATACAGGCTTTCTTGAAGCCAATACGATCAATGATGCTCCTCAACCAAGCATCATTCTGAGTTTTTGGTTGCTCAGGCAGTCGCCCAACATAAGACATTGCGCCAAGATAAAGAAGGGAACGCAGCTCTTTGACACCACCGCACTTATCGATCCCAATCATGAAGACTTTCCCCCCAGAGCTATGCTGTTTGGGTGTAAGACCAACAAACGCAGAAGCTTGTCTTCCGTTCTTAAACTGCTTATCATCGCCAATAGTTGTATAGAGCATTGCGGCAGTCGTTTCACCAACGCCTTCAATTGCCATTAATCGCTGGCATGGTTCTATCTGACGGGTTAAGGCATTCTTCTCTTTTTCGAACGCTATTAGTTTTGCTTTGAACTGTTTATATTGTTCCCACAGCATAGATAGAACAGAAACAACATTTGCAGGTATCGATGTTTCTCCACCCAGTACAGTTTGAACAGAGACCTTTAATCCTTTTTCACCTCTAGGGTTTGCTATCCCGTAGCCCAAAATTGTCCCTCTAATGTGAAGCGCTAGGGAAACAACACTACGAGATAAGAATCTACGGCTAGTTTCTAAAGAATGCATCGATTGTTGTTCAAGTGACTTGGGGCGACTGAACTTAATTCCTATCTGGATAGCTGCATTAGCAATTGCTAGTGCATCATTATGATCGGTTTTATGACCCTCTAAGTAACCTTTTACTTTCTTTGGGTTAATGATCCGCACTTCATGTCCGTACTTTTCTGCCAGTTGTCCCCAATAATGGCAACCACAACATCCCTCCATAGCAACAATTGAGGGCTTTGCTTTAGCAAGAAACTCTTTCATTTTTTGCCTACTAAGAGGTCTATTAGACAGCATTTCACCATGAATACTGATATGACACACTTGAAGAACATTTTTTGCTAAATCGATAGCGATAACATTATTCGTCAACATATTGGAACCCTCGAATTTTCGTGACTCTGCTAAGTGTAGATTGGCAGAGAGGGAGTGGATTCCATACATCATGCTAGAGCAATAAATCAGCACAAATCATGGCGCTGAGTTTTGACGTACATTTCCTCATGACTGACGGTTAAAGGACGGCGCACGAAAACTCCCTGAACTGAGCGTTGTGCAACGAACCCTGTTGTTTCTCACAATTGAATATCTATTCCACACAGAAATTAAAGACAGTTACCATGTATCTACCGATGTTTGCAAAAGATAGGTTCTCAATTAATTCACTTGACGAATATCCGAAGGCTTAAATATTATGGTGCTGATTTAACACGCTGATATATATAAAATTATCAATAAAAGATTGTTCGTAAACATCGGAGGTTCTATGCCTAGATACCAGTTCTTTACTTATCCACATAATCAAATAACAGACTTTACGTATTTAGAGGTGGATTCAAAAGATTACACCATTGATAAGCAAGCGTTGGTCGATCAGCAGTTTGAACTAGATGGAGCCCCAGTTGTTGCTGATAGTGCACAAGAGGCTGTAGAAAAGTATAACCGTAATTTTTCCCAAGTTAGTCAGGAACAAGCTAAAGCAAGTGTTTCTTACATTCTTATCAAGGGGCTGGTAGCTCTGTGGAAGTGGATTAGTCAAAGGAAATCATAGAGGTTATTTCTAATAACCGTGAACGCGTTCTAACTGTTGCCTTCATATGCAGTTAGGTCGTTACAGCATGGTCATTGTCCAGTCCCGCGCAAATCGACCACCGCTGATAACGGTGCTCTTTGAGGTTTTGGGATACGAAAAGTTATTCCAGGATAGCTAAAATAGAAAACTCACTGACTCATTTTTGTCCAAAGATTAGTTTCAGTTATATCTGTCATGTTAATGCATACGGCAATCGTTTACGCCTCGTTATTCATTCGTAACTTGCCATCTTTCTTGTTGTGTCTGTGAAGTTGTCTGATACTTCGATACGTTTCATTGCGATGTTCATGGTGGGTTCGATTTTTTTAAGACGTGCTATATCACTGGCTATTCGTTTGCAGCCTAAAAACAAGATGCCATCGAGTGGTGTTATGACATCTCCAGCCTTGAGGCAACCAACGAGGGAGGTGGCAGAGAGTGGTGTTTTTGTCCCAGCAACGTAGCGGGTTGCCACAAACTCATTCGTATAGTGGATTTCTCTTGGTAACATTTGTTCGCTTTTAGCGTAAATCATTCCGCTTTGTTTACCATTAATAACTCGATGCTCTTTATACACTCGTGTTTCCTCGCCTATGGTGGCCATAGCTTGTGGTGCGCGGGTGATGAATAAGCGAAAAGGTAGATCTTCACTTGTGATGTAATCGACAAGGTTAAACGCTAATCTTGCTCTCGCGATCTCTCCGAGTGGTTTGTCACGACAGATTTGTAGAACCTGATCCCATTGGCTGGTCAGTCGAGTGCTTTCTTTATCGCTTCTAACTTTAACCTTTTGAATATCGTAGTGAATTATCTTTTCCATGGTTGATTTGGCCTTCCGTTTTGCTTGCTTCGTTAAATTCCAACCTAACATTATGTTTTTATAACAAATTATAAGCAGTTATCCACAAAGTTTGGACGTGACCTGTCTAAAACCTTCGTAGGTTGAGTTTATGCTCCTAGTACTAAATAGCTTGAAATCACCTAAAAATGCCGATAATTGTTTTCAAATTGAAGTAAAAAGCGCCAGTGATTCTTGAAGCAAGAATTAGAGCAACTGCCATTGATTTCTTGAGAGGTAATGGGGGTTGGTTAATCTCTGCACCCTCGTCAGGGTACCAATAGGCTGATACATACTTATAAGCTCTCATCCGATCCAAATTCACGAGTTGTGATCTGATTTAACTTTTTGGTGAAATTACCTCTGTTAATCCCTAAAACCCTAGCAGCCTTAGACTGATTACCGCGCGTATGAGTTATCAACTCAGTAAACAATATTTCAAACACAGCAGGAGTCACCCAAGACATATCAGGGCTAACTGATTGCTTATCAAACCATGTCGGTTCCAGTTCTGCTCGGATAAGTTTTTTTAAATGGTCTTTGTTGATTGGAGTTAGTTGGTCATTCATAGAAGTTGAAGGTCATAAGGAACTTTATCATTCTAACAAATTTACCATGAAATCGCCTTGAAATCAGCCGGCGAGGGAAATTACGAATACGATGGATCACTGCCCAGCGCAATAAGCAACGAGGACATTTTTAATCATAGGCTCAAAGCCATTCGTTTCCAAAAAACACTCGACCAATCACTGACCGGTGATGCTCATCCTCAACATAAAGCTCACCATCTCTATTACACAGAGAGCAATTTCGCTTTTCTTCTGAAAAATAGTAATCAGGATTGCTTTGAAGGTTTCGAGCACAACACTGACCACGTTCGAGACCGTGACGCTTATCAGCGCAAGGAAATAAAACCACCCAAGTTTTGCCAACATCTCGGGGCTCTACACAGCAATACCATTAGCCAACAACCGTTCAATTGTTGGCCAGCTTATCTGCATACGCAGGTAATTATCTAAAAAGTACTCCATTTCACTCTCAAGGAACCACGATGCCTAGACCTAAACGCGCGTCCGGCAACCACTTTACCCGTGGCGGACAAATTACTTTTCACTCCATTCGGATGTTCTTTCAAGTCAACAATACCTTAGTCTACGCCGCCATTTGGTCGGTGATAGCGCTCACTGGCGTTCTTACCTGGCTACGCGCGCCCGATAACGCCTTTTGGTCTGTGTTCTACTATTGGCGCAATCATATCTATGCCAGCCTTGGACACGATCTTAACAGCGAAGTCACGACCTTCTGGAGCGGGAAACGCTACATTGGCACGCTCGCTTCCCAACTGGACAACACCCAACTCATCAATCTCTACGATAACGTGATACGCCAAATACAAATCAACTTTTTGATTGGCATCGGTATTGCTTTCACCATCTTAATGCTCGCCATGACTTTCTTTAAACGACAAGGCGAAAAACAAAGTGAAGATTTTCACGTCCGAGGCTTTCAATACGCAGAGCCCAAAGTGCTCACTAACGATTTAAAAAAACGGGCAAAGAAACTCAAAAAACAGGGCGTAGGAAACGGACGGATTTCTGATTTCAAAGTGGATGGGCAGGCCTTATTTAAACATGAGTTTGAAGTTCAACATATGCTCATCGACGGCACCACAGGGGCAGGTAAATCCGTCATGCTTCGTAAACTATTACGCTGGATACGTAAACGTGGAGATAAAGCCATTATTTATGATAAAGGCTGCACCTTTACCAGTAAGTTCTTTGACCCTACCCAAGACACCTTACTCAATCCCTTCGATGAACGCTGCGCCAATTGGGATGTGTGGTGTGATGCGAAAGAAGCCCCTGACTTTGAAAATATAGCCAGCGCACTTATCCCGCAACATGGCGAAGGCGATCCGTTCTGGGTGGATTCCGCTCGGACTATTTTTTCGAGTGCGGCGTATCGCATGAGCCAAGATGACAAGCCCTGCTCGACCGCAAGGCTGCTCAGTCTGATACTCACGTCTGAACTTGAAACCCTGGGTAATTTCCTGCAAGGCACAGAGTCTGCATCTCTGGTCTCGAAAGACATCAAAAAGACGGCCATCTCCATTAAGTCGGTGCTCGCCACCTACATCAAGAGCCTACGATTTTTGGATGGCTTGGATGACAAAGACGCGAAAGGAAAGCCCAAACGCAAACCGTTTTCTATCACCGATTGGGTGCAAGACGATAAACAAAAAGGCTTTTTGTTCTTATCCAGTAACGCGCAGCAACACGCCTCTCTGCGTCCTTTGATTTCGACTTGGCTTGCCATTGCTTCTAACGCTATCTTGGGACTCAAAGACGATGAAGATCGCCGTATCTGGGTGATTATGGATGAAATGCCAAGTCTGCATAAACTGCCTGAGCTTGACACCATCATTGCCGAAGTACGTAAGTTTGGAGGCTGTTATGTGATTGGTCTCCAGTCTTATGCTCAGCTCGTGAAAACCTACGGCAAAAACACCGCGGACGTCATTTTTGACTTACTCAACTCCCGTTTTTACTTTCGTGCCCCCTCCGCGCAAATGGCGCAAATCTCGTCAAAAGATTTAGGTGAGCAAGAGGTGGACGTGTCAAGAGAGCACATTTCTTACGGTGCAAATGCGTTGCGTGACGGGGTATCGATTGGTCACCAAACCGTCACCCGCCCTGTTGTCTCTAGCAGTGAAATACAAGCCATGGATGATTTGCAATGTTACCTTCGCGTACCAGGAAGCAGCTTTATCACTCAACTGGATTTGCACTTTGATAAGATGCGAGATGTGACACCGGCCTTTATTAAGCGTGATTACACCCCATCGCCCGCCATGACCAAGGCGTATCAAAAAGCGATTTACTTTGAGTGTGTCGCCCCAGGTATGCTCCTCAACGAAGAAGAGCGTAACGCACTCACAGAAATCCAAGCCAAGCAATTTGAAACGCCGGAAGAGATGAAGCTGGAAACCGACCAAATCCAACAAGCACAACGAAGTGAGACAGTCAAAGCGTTAGCCAGCAAGGAGTCGGAAAAGCTCAAATCAGACAATGACCATCAAGAGCGCGCTCCAAAAGAGCTTGAAGAGTCGGCGATATCTCAAGATATCGAGATGGAAGCGGGTGATATGGTTGAATAGCGCATCAAATAGTCGATAGCCAAACAAGACAGAAATAGGTCATTGCAAACCAAATGTATTAGGTATTTTTATGTTACCGAGTTTGTCTAGATTAATCTTCGAGACCTTGGTCGTCTCACTCTTATTTTTTGCACTTTGTCTTAAGCAGATCACCGAGAGTCAATTTCAGTAGACGCAACTTTTCATCGCGTCCACTGGCTTTTTATCACTGTATAGTTTGAAGCGCCTCGTGGTTTTTTTTGTTAAAAAACACCCTAACACTCCTCACTACATTGTACTCACCTCTGCAGGATTCGCTTTACTCCTGAGCATCAGCATGGAGTACTCGTTATTTGGTTTATTGAATTCGATAGGCCTGATTTTCATGTACTTAGCACCCATAGTGTTAAAAAGTGCACTGATTCAATCTTAGTCATGATTAGATATTTAGTTATAGTGCACCATAAGCGCACGTAAGCCCTATCATTGATGAGATTCCTCAAAGGAAAATCGATGAAAAGCGTAACGCCCCATAGAGACTGCACCCTAGAGCCTCATCATCTCGAATAATCACTCAACCACTATTCCAAGCCTTGCCATTGCAAGGCTTTTTTACGTTCATTCATCAAGGATTAACCATGCCAAATAAGACCCTCTTTAATTCTGACCATCTACCGATATTAAAGAAACAATTACACACTATATTCGATCAACTTACCTTCGCTGAAATCATTCAGGGCAACGCCCCCGAAAAAAACACATGGTTATCGATTTGCGCTCAAGCGGTAGGTTATGGTGACTGGGACGACTTAAAAGCGCAAGCAGTCACGCACCACGAGCCAACCCACAACATTCTATTTAACCAAGCATCCATCATTCCTTTCATCCAAAGTGTCAGAGTCAGCTTGGGGGAGCACATCGACAATATTGAAGGCTTTACCCATGTCATACTAAGAAACTTAACTACCGAAGAGTTAAACGCCATGAATGGCAATAAAGAAGAGCTTCCACCACTACCCAAAGCGCCAACGTCCTATACGTTAGAATTAGGACCGAATACGGCCTATGCCCGCGACCTTTTAGATTGGCTGTGGCCAAGAACAAAAAATTACCAAGTAGACCCTATCAACACTCAGTATCTAGCGCACATGAAAGAAAAGCGAATGAGCTTGAGCAAGTCTCAAGCAAAAGAGCGCGCTTTGGATGTTTACCCACACTCTGGCATGCTAATCAGAGACATATTAGAGCAACTGATTTCAGAAAATTACCTAGATCTCAACGATGACCAAAGGTGCGTAACTTTTACTCGCAAAGGTCTTAATTATCTCAACGGAAAAATGACCAACGAATATGACGACCAATGGAAAGAATGGTTTAAGGCATTTGCAGCGCATCTCAAAAAAATCCCATACCGATACATCAAGATAGATTGGACACCCTATATCGATTTATATGCCCGGGGCATGTCACCCATTGAGGCAGCAAAAAGTCTTGAATGGTCAGAATGCTACACTCAAGCACACTCAGAGATCCAATCGGCCATTAAACACCAACTCGACATCCATTTGCCTCAATACCCCAAGGAGCGATACCTTCAATTTACGCCTAGAATATTTCTGACACCTGAGCTGACCAGCAACAAGGTAACAGACATTCATTTTGAGTTTATAGGCCCCGACTGGGCGAAACCAAACGGCAATCTAAAAACAAAGCGCTTTTGGGCAAACAAACGCTACGTGTCTGTGCATTTAGAGACCTCGCCGAAAAGTCGAGGTTGGTATGCCGTCATTCCCGATGAGGTTGATTGTTTTCAAGTAAGCTACAAATGGACAAGCCAGTCCCATTCTTTTGCAAGCGTCACCCACCATATGACTTACCAGTTAGAGCCAAATATAGAGTGTGCTCAAGATTGGCTGTATGGCAATGAGTGCATGAAGCATTCTGATTCTTCGAAACTAGCGATGGCCGCCGATGAATATAGCTTTAACCGCCTGGAATGCCTAACTCATGGCAAGCATTTAACCAATGAAGAAATTGTAGCGTTAGACCGATTTAAAGCGGGCATTACATCCATTCACCTTGATGAAAATGGCGTCATCATTCACGAAGAACGAACGTTAACCGCTAGCAATTCCTTTGCTTGTGTTGGGATCATTTTGTAACCACACCTCTTTTAATTCCACTTCCCCCTTAACCTCCACTCACCGCTCAGTTTTGCTGCTAGCGGCAATTTGCGTTGCATAAGGAAAATACTCATGCTTTCTATTAGCCCATTAAAATCCGCTTCTGGCGCTGCCAAATATTACCTAAGCGAAGAAAACCCCAAAGACCTACCTGACGTCTCTTTAGAAAAAGACGCGGGCGATAACTATTACCTCAAAGAACAAGACCAGGTAGAAAACACCTTCTGGCATGGCAAGCTGGCCATCGAAGCGGGACTGGCAGATAAACCCGTAGATCAAGCCACCCTAGAATCGGTGCTTTCTGGCAATCTTGGCGGTGAAACCATTAAAGGGAAGCGAGAAAAACACAAATCTGGCTTCGACCTGACCTTTTCTGCGCCCAAATCCCTCAGCGTTCTTGCACTTATTGGCGGAGATAACCGCCTCATTGAAGCGCACAATAACGCCGTGAAGTTCGCCTTAACAGAGCTTGAGAAAGACGTAGCACAAGTCAAAGTCACCCATGAGAAAGGCGTTCAAGAATACGAAAATACGGATTCGATGCTATTTGCAGTCGTACGCCATAAGACCAGCCGTGAAAATGACATGCAAGTGCATTCGCACGCGCTAACCGCTAACATGACGCGCGATAAAGAAGGAGATTTACGCGCTTTATCAACCAGCCTAAAACAAAAAGGGGGCGTGATTAACGGGACTGGCGAGCGCATTTACAACTTCCAAAAATACTACGGTATCTTGTACCAGAGCCAATTAGCTAAAGATGCAGAAACACTCGGTTATTCCACGCGAGGCGTCGGCAACGGTCAGTTCGAAATCAGCGGTGTCCCTCAGCCTATTCTTGATGCGTCATCCACTCGCAAACAGCAAATTGACCAACGCACACTCGATTTAGGCTTTGACTCTCGCGCGGCGAAAGACGTAGCAAACCTCGATACTCGTAAAAGCAAGACCTACCAGAGCAGTGACAGCCTCAACAAACAGTGGCAAAGCACCGTAAAAGAGCAAGGGTATGAGCCCGCCCAGCTTGTCACCATGGCGCAACAAGTGAAAGAAGCGCAAAACACCCCACCACTTGGTGAAACCAAAGCCGCCATCAGCAGAGCCATTGACCATCTAGGGCAATACAGCACCGCGTTACACCTAGAAAAAATCATTGAACTCACCGCCTCAGAGTTCACCAAAGGCGGCGTACAACTCAACGCTATTGATATCAAAAAAGTCGCGGATGAAATGATTAAACAGGGCGACTTGATAGGACTCAGGCAAAAAGGGCAATACACCACCAAAGGCTTAATTGATAACGAACAAGCGCTTATCGACAGCACCCAAGGTCGGGCGCATCACATGCGCACCCACGTTGAATCCAGCACGCTCAACAAGCTTGCTATCCCTGAAAACCAGCAGCGTATCTTGACTGACCTGTACCACTCCACCAAACAGTTCCACGTGGTGAATGTGCATGGCTCATCACAAAGCATTGCGCAGCAGCTACTTAACGTGGGGAACCACAGTGGTAAGCGTGTCCAATTAGTATCCCAAAGCGTGAAAGCCAAGGCTGAAGGCATGGAGAGCGTACAGCGCAAGAGTCAAACACTCAGCGCCTGGGTCGGTCAGCTCTTTTCACCAGAGCAGCGCCACACCACCCACAGCTTATTGCAAAGCGATACGCCGCTGACCAATAAAGACGTCTTGCTCATCGATGACGCCAATAAGATGAGCGCCAATGAGCTGTTAGCCCTCACCGATAAAGCCAAACAATCGAGCAGTAAAGTGGTGATGCTTAACCGCGTATCAAGCCGTCAGGGATTTAAAGCCAATAACGCTATCTCGCTGTATCAAAAAGGCAATGTGGAGAGTCATTCTTGGGTCGGCAAGCGAGCCAGCCATACCAACGTGAAACTGCATGACAATGACACCGATAGGATAGCGCGGGTGTACGCCGACCTCCCCGATAAAGCCAACACGCAAGTGATTACCACCTCCAGCGTCGAGCAGCGGCGGTTAACCGAAGCGATACGGGGCCAACTGAAAAATACCGGCGCCCTCGCCAGACACGAAACCACCCTATTCACTCAAACCCCTCACCACCTCTCCAAAGCGCAACAACCCCTCGTTCAACACTACAAACCAGGCATGACACTCACCCACTGGGAGAAAAACAAACCTCAGAGCTTTGTCATCGCCAGCATCGATAAAGAGAGCAACACCATGACCGCACTCAGCAAACGCGATGGACAGTCACACACCTTTGACCCGTCCAGTCGCACCTTTAAGCGCATGAAGATGCAAATCAGCAAACCGCAAAGCCTCAACATCGCCCAAGGCGAACGTCTTCGTACGTTAGGCAAACACTTCCCTGCCGGTTTGGACGCCAATAAAAGTTACCTTGTCACGCAAACTGACAAAGAGAGCCTCACGCTTGAGAGCCAAGGTCAAACGCAGCGCGTAAACTTAGAGAGCTTAAAAGACGCGCCGCTGCAATACGACTATGTTCACGGCGCCCACCATATTGAGCAAAAAGCCCATACCTTGCTGTCAGGTAAAGCATTTACTTTATCTAAGCCCCTGATAAACGACCTGACCAAAAAAACAGAGCGCCTTGATATCTTCACCGACAAACCGGACAAAGCCCAAAGCGTACTTGAGAAAGAGCAAGTCTCCCCGTCAGCCATTGAGCGCGTATTACAGACGCAAAACGTCAACGACCGCTACCTAAATGACGCCACCCAAGATTGGCTAAAGCACGATGTCAGTCAGGCACTGTCAGCACTAGCCAAAGCGCAAAACGCCCCACTCATCGAAAAAGCGGTCAGCTTTGCCCTGAACCACCTCTCAGAGCGAGAAGCGGCGTTTAGCCAAAAAGCGTTAGTGGTGGAAGCGGTGCGTTACGCCTTTGAAGAAGCCGGTGGCTCTATTACCAAAGAGCAGGTTGAAACAGAGCTGACTAAACGCAGCGACACTCTCTCTGCAGAGTACAGTGACGGCACACGCTGGACGACGCACACCGCGCTGGAGACTGAAAAGCGCATCTTGCAAAACATCGATGATGGTAAAGACCAACATCAGCCTTTTGCCACACCTAAACAGGTGCAAGACTTTCTCAATACCAAGCCTCGCCTAACCCAAGGGCAAAAGGACGCCATCACCCTCATATCAACCACCAAGGACAGCTTTGTGGCCATCCAAGGGTTAGCCGGCACAGGTAAGTCCACCATGCTTGAATCCAATACTGAACTTATCCAGTTAGTGAAAGAAGCCAGCCAGCAACCAGAGCAAAGCGTCATCGGTCTTGCGCCCACTCACGCCGCGGTTGCAGAGCTAGAAAGCAAAGGCGTGAAAGCGCAAACGCTAGACAGTTTGCTTTCTGACATCAGGCAAGGCAATCGAGAAGCCAGTGACTATCAACACACCTTGTTCTTTCTCGATGAAAGCTCCATGGTCAGCAACAAGCAAGCCGATGAGTTCACAAAGCTCGTCAATGACAGTCAGTCCAAAACAGTCAAATTGGGCGATAAAGAGCAGCTTTTATCACTCAGTGCCGGTAAACCCTTTGAGCTAGCCATAAGCCAAGGCCGCATCGATACCGCTTACATGACCGACATCATCCGTCAGCAAAACGACACCTTACTTAATGCGGCGCAAAACATCATTGATAAACAGCCACAGAGCGCCCTGGATAAGCTCCAGCAGCAAGCCCCTGATACTCAAGGCAACCGCCAGCATGTCATTTCCACGCTGAATGAACACCGTAAAGACCGACACAAAGCGCAGTTAGAAGCCACAGAAAAACTGCCCTATATGATCGCCAAGGACTATCTAGAGCGCACACCAGAGACGCGAGAAAACACACTTCTCATTCTTTACACCAACAAGGAGCGAGACCAAACTACCGAATACATCCGAGTCGGATTGATGAAAAAGAATGAGTTAGGCAAAGAGAACGTCATCGCAACCCGGCTACGCTCAATCGGTGCGACGGGTGAAGAGCTCACCACCATGATGCCGTATCAAAAAGGCTTAATACTGAGCACCAGACCCGGTGAGTACGCGACAATCACTCACGTAGATTCAGAGCATGGCGTAGTAACACTTCAAGACGCGAGTACAGGTAAGACAAGGCCGTTCTTACCCCGCAATCGAGACCATACCTTCACGACACTGTTTAGCGTGTCAGAAAAACCCCTCTCAACGGGCGATAAAATCATCACCCGTTTTACCGATAAAGAGCGCGGCATTAAAGCCAACGTGGAGTACCGCATCACGCAAGCGACTACAGACAGTATTGTCGCTCAATCTAAGACAGGACAAACACTCAACCTTCACCCTAATGCGCTTAAAGACGGGCACTGGGACTACGCGTACAGTCGAACCGCAGACATGGCGCAAGGGTCCACCTATCAACACGTCATTAGCGCGATACAAAGCAAAGGCGCACTGACCAACTTAAGACGCGCCGGTATCGATGTGACTCGCGCCAGTCAGCACATTCGGCTCTATACCGACAACACAAAACAACTGGTCAAAAGCTGGCTTTCTAAAGATAGCCATAAAGCCAGTGCGATAGAAACCCTCAACCAAATCCCACCCAAAGACACCACTTACTTTAACCGTAATGCCCTCCCTCATGAGGACGTCCGGTTCCAAAATAAAAGCGGTGACTTTGACTACAACAAATTTAGGGAGCACATCAATACGCAACTACCAAAATACACAGAAAGCCTCGCCGTTCAGTTATTAGGCCAGCCGAATCAATCCAAATCAGACCGGGATTACTTAACCTTTGGCATTGGTAAATCAGCCATTAAAGTGACCCTAACAGGAGAGCATCGAGGGTATTTTAAAGACTACACCACGGGCGAAAAAGGCGCATTGATTAACCTAATCATGAGTCATAAGGAAATGAATTATAAAGCCGCGATGAATGAAGCGCACAAGATGCTCAATGAGCCGGACAAATATCAATTGGAGGAAAACAGTAAACACGAAAAATTACTGAGCACCACCCCAAGGCATATTGCGCAGTTTGAAGAAAGGGCTAAGGATTATATCAATCAAAGCTTACCGATGGATAACACACTGGCCCAAACGTACTTAAACAAGCTCGGTGTCAATAACATTGAAAACAACCATGTAAAATTCCACCCGGCGGTTTATTCATCCGAAGATAGATCCCTTCACCCTGCGATGCTAACCAACATCCACAATAAACAAGGTGAAACCAAAGCCATAGAAGTGACCTATTTAGACACTCAAGGAAATAAAGACTCCTCCCTAGATATTAATCCAAGAACCCTAGGAACAAAATCCAAACAATTAACACAATTCCATCAGGGGGAGGATTTAAACACCACCATCATCAGCACATCGATAGAAAACTCGTTTTTAATTCGAGACCAAACTCAAGGGCAGATTGACATTATCAACGTCAATCATAAGAACGACATTCAAAACATCTCTACCGATGAACTGAGACAGAACATCATTATTGTATTAAATCACGGCAACCACGATTTAAACCCGAACAACATTGAGAAAATCGTCGAGAACTTTAATGGTCGAGACATTCAATTCATGTCAGACGATAACCTTAAAGAGGACATCAAATCATGCCTTGATAAACTAGAGCAAGATAACAGCGCACATAACATTGAATTAAGTGAGCCACACATTTCTCATCAAGAGAGCGAATTAGACACCCTCAACTATAATGAGAAAAAAGAAACCGACAGCCAATCACTCGATCACTTTGAGCCAAAAGAATATTCCCCTCAAAAAGAGATGGAATTTAATCAATCAGAGAAAGAGAGCCATTGGGAAGACAGAGAAATCGACAGAGAGTTAGAGCGATAATAAAAGGGTAGCCAATGGCTACCCTTTTTTTTCGCCTTCAAGATATTCATCGACGCTTTTATCAACCAAAGCGGTATTGGATTTTCTTTGCTCAATCGAATCCGCTTTATTCTTATAATACCCCTCCCCATCAAAGCTATGCGCCAAATTTAAATTTAGCACGCCTTGTACTTGCCTAACTCTACGATACGTTTCTTCCATCAACTCACGGTTCGACGGCCGTTCATCGTCACTGTCATTCAGTTTGATACGCAACGCCAAGGTGAAAAGCTGACGAGTTGCCTCAGCATCACTTAACTTTTCTCTATCTCTGAACTTCTTAAAATCTTGCTCTAGCTTCCCTCGAAGGGAGCTTTGTAAAGGGTAAGAACGCGACATAATTTAGCCTTTTCTCCTCAATGAATGTCAATGAAGTCCACTTTTAAACCCCAATGAAATCCAATAAACTCTCAATGTAAACCCATTGTACTTAGTTTTAAAAAAACCGCCAAAGCCTTACCTATAAAGGGATAAATAATAATTCAATTAAATCCCATTGGATTTAGATTGAAACAACCGCAATCCCTTATACAGAAAGGCGTCAATGATAATTCAATGTGATTACATATTTTCACACTGGGATTTCAGCGGCTAATTAGTTGAGATTTTGAAAATTTTTTCACGCTCTATTTCACCTCCACCAATAAACATAAGTCATTGTTTTTATTTCTTTTACATTCATAACAGACAACCATTTAAATCGTTTACGATTTAGCGTGGTGTGTGGTGATGAATTGAAAATACAGGGGCATTTTTGGAACACTTTCCAATTAGTCTTTGTTTTCACTAAGAGGCTAAATTATCGATGAAAAACGCCCCTATTGGAAGGGGTTGGGGTGTAGATTTGACCACACTGTTTTTACATTAACGCCAAGTTACTCTTATACAGGGGCACTTTAACCCCCAAAATACAGACTAAAAATGACGAGATTACAGTTAACTGAAATTAGCGCTAGAACGCCTCTGGACAATAAGCGAGTTAATCATTTTTAAAATCAATACAAAAAAGAGGTCACATTGACCTCTTTCGTAGATTCATTTTCTTGAGAGTAAACTACATCTATCATTATTTTGACCTACTGGTGTTTAATTACTCTTAATTTTTCTGCTCATATTCTTAGCTATCATGCGCTAATTTAGAAAGCGTTAAAGTTCCAG
>NZ_JAUJED010000027.1:0-17269 GCF_030442075.1 Vibrio sp. TMPB1044
AACGAATACTGACTTCAAAACTAATATTCATGTAAACATGAACATGTAATTCTAAAGCTATTACCATTCCAACAGAATGGTAATGAATTGACTGTGCCGATTAACTACAAGTAGTTAAACGTATTGGTCACTCAGTTCATTGAAATCAAGCTTGTTACCGAAGTAACTGTTATTACGCTCTTTCGAAAAAGAACCAATAACGTTTTGATATTCATCAACGAGTGCCCACACAGATTGATAGGTTTAAATTGTTAAAGAGCTCTAGCGTTTTGTGATTCACATCTCATCCGCTAGGGGTGCGTACTATACCTGCACCACTTTGAGAGTCAAGGGTTATTTTCAAACTCTTTTTCTCTACCGATTTCGCTGTGTGACTTTCGTCTCACTCCGTGTCGGTGAGGCGGCATTATAGAGAGATTGAAGGGGAGCACAAGGGCTTTTTGAAATAAAAGTTTTGTTCGCCTAAAAAGCCACCAGATCCGCATTTTTCGAATAAAAACTAAACATTTGAGACGTATCACAGCAATACATTGGAAAAATGGAAGCCATGAACGTAAGATTCATGTGTCTATTTTGTTAATGGTAGATGCGTCTATTTCGTTTATTAATATGTAGTATTCCGATATGAACTCAAAAAAATCGATGTTGTTAATTGTCGCACTGGCTGTATTAGGCGGCATTGTTTTCTCTCAGGTAGATATATCGCCTGCAATTACCTTTATCCTTGGTGTCTTGGCTTCCGCTTTTGTTGTTAACTTTTCAAGCACCGACTCAAAATCAGATTCAGAACCTAAGGCTTCAACAAAAACACTTTATGTGGGTAACCTTCCATACAAAGCGAACGAATCACATGTACGTGAATTATTCTCAGAGCATGGTGAAGTATTTGCAGTACGTTTAATGAAAGACAAACGTACTGGTAAAAGAAGAGGCTTTGGATTTGTTGTTATGGCAAGTAATGATGTGAATCATGCAATATCTGCACTTAACGATAAAGATTACATGCAACGAACTTTAAAAGTACGTGTTGCAAATGATCCTAAACATCCTGAAGCGGACGAATCTGAACTGAGCTAAACCCTAACTGCTTTAACATACTATTTAGTGCACTTTCTTTTTTAGGGAGTGCACTACAAAAAACCTCACGCACTCCACCTTCTTTATTAATGCTTTCCAAGCTCAACAAATCTTGAACCCGCTTAGCTATCGCTTTACCAGAATCTATCAGCACTACGCTTTCACCTAATACTTGTTGAATCTCTGATTTGATCAGTGGGAAGTGGGTACATCCTAAAACTGCCACATCAATCATGTTGATCATCGGTTGAAGAATTTGCTGCAACTCTTCAAGGCTAATCTCCTCGCCTCTAAGTTTATCTTCGGCCATATCCACCAGCCGAGTGGAACCTAATAGCTCCACTCTTTTATTACTCGAAAAATTTTTGATTAGATCGTGTGTGTATTCACGAGTAATCGTCGCTGGAGTTGCAATAAGGCCAACGGCTTTATTAGCCAATAATGAAGCTGGTTTGATTGCCGGGACAACACCGACAATAGGGATAAGATTATTAGCGCGAAGTGTAGGCAAGACTATCGTACTGGCCGTATTACAAGCTATCACTACAATATCAATAGCGTGACTCACCACAAAACTGGCCACGATACTTTGGACTCGCTGAATGAGAACTTGCTGATCGAGCTCACCATATGGGTAAGCTTCGTTATCGAATACATAGATATAGTTGTGATTGGGTAGTAACTGGCTTATCTCTTTATATACAGACAGACCACCAACTCCAGAATCAAAGACCAATATGTTTTTTTGTATGCTTTCCGACACAACCATTACCTGTAATAAGTTCCACAGCAATGATACCCCTTCACTTAGTTTTCGCCAATCATCACTCTACATAATGCAAGCTCGGTAGCGTTGATGCACAAAGCGCTCACCCTGCTCTACATTTTCTAGTTCTACCTTAAGCTTTCCTTTAAAGCATGGCGCTGACGTGACTAAGGTATGGAACTCACCATCTTCACCACATGGGTCGACGTGACTTGGCAGACTGTCTATTAGTTCAGGAGTGTATTCTTTCCCGCAATAGCTCATATCTAATGCATCGCTATCAACTGTGACGAGAAAGGTTTCGATTCCTCTATCTATTATTTCTTGAGCCAGCGCTTGGCTACTCTGTCCCTGTAGAGGAAATACACACTCCCAACCCGCAGGTTCTATATAACTTCTTCGGTAGTCAGCAATACCATTGCAAAACATATCGCCGAATGCCACGGCATCAATTGATAAGCCAGACCCTTCCAATGCTGAGACAATCGTACTTTGGTAAATCTCATTGCTAGGGAAGACTTCAGGAAGCTCTATGGTGATGAGTGGCAAACCGATTAATTGCGCCTGCATGGTAACCACATCAATAGGTGTTACCTGGAAAGGGACTTCATCTCCAACATAGGTAGTATAGAGAGCAACAACTTCATACTCGGCACTCTCAAGTAAACGCTCTAGGGTTAAGGTAGAGTCTTTGCCTGATGACCAGCTTATGACGACTTTCTTTTTCATTGATATACCCAATAAGAAAAAACCGCCCGAGGGCGGTTTAGGTGTTAAAACTGGTAGGCAACGCTCACGTAATAATTACGCTCTGGTGTTTTATAACCTTTAGCAGTTTCGTACTCTTCATCAAATAAGTTAGCAACTTTACCAGCAACGGTTACATCATTGTCAAAGTGGTAAGACGTTGCAAAGTCAAATAGCGAGTACGCATCAAGCTCTGTCGTATTCGCTAGATCATCATAACGCTTACCTTGATATAGGTAACTCAAGTCGAATCGCCAGTTATTCCATTCATAAGTAGTGTTCCATTTACCACTATGTTTAGCTCTGCGAGCAAGTTCGTTACCTGTAGATTTGTCTTCGGTATCAAGATAATCGTAAGATGCTGAGTGATATAATGGTCCAGTATAAAAAGAGCCGACCACTTCGTACCCTTTAATTTCTGCTTCTCCGATGTTTACTTGAGTAAGACCATTGCTTGTGATCATCTTCTCTACATCACTCTTATGAGCAGCTATTCGCAATTCAAGAACTTCAAAGCTAGCTTCTAGTGCTATTTCTGCCGTTTTTGATTCTTCTGGCTGTAGATTTGGATTGCCTGAGTAACATCCCCATGAACTACACTCTAAAGGCCAATATAGCTCATTAAATGTTGGAGCTTTAAATGCAGTACCATACATACCCACTAGACGAACAAACTCAGTAACGTTATATCCAGCACCTAGTTGGTAGGTCGTAAAGTTGCCAAATGAACTGTTATCATCCCAGCGCAGGTTCGCTTCCGCAGACAACTTGCCTACAGATATATCACCACCAGCATAGAACGCGGTATTATCACGACTATCTTTAGTCATTGATGTAGAGTCGTTTTTGACCTTATCTCGATACCAATCAACACCACCAATAACCGCTGAACTATCACTTAGCTTGTACTGGTTATTCCAAGAAACAGAGTTGCGATTTGTTGTAATTGCGCTTGGTGTTGTTCCTTGTCCTGAAGATTCCGCTTCATCTTGGTTACTTCCAAGTGTTATTACACTATTTAGGGAATCGCGCTTGTAATCTCCTACTAGACCCAATGCGTATAACTCACTGTCTGTTTCGTCTACCCCTCCCCAAGGGTTATCAAATTCAACATCGTGTTTTTGATAATAGCCATTCGCTTTCAAGGTCAAGTTTGGCGAAACAAAAATACCGCCATCGATAGTTAAGTATTGAGTGCTATGACCATCTTTATCAGTATCAATAGGGTTAGTACTTGTCGGTTGAATATTATAACCTTCACTCTGCTGATGAGTGGCGGCAATGTTCACCCAACCATTATCATTAGCAACTGACCCTACTGCATTGATATCATATAAACCAAAGCTACCCACACCCGCTTTAACTGAGCCTGTATTATCAGCACTACGTGTAGTTATAATGTTTACCACACCGCTAACAGCATCTGACCCATACACTGCCGCACGAGCACCTCTCAACACTTCAATTCGTTCCACACCATTCAATGGAACTGCAGCTAAGTTGGCGTACCCCAAAGTTGCACTACCAATTCGGATACCATTAACTAAGACAAGAGTATTTTTGGTAGAACGCCCACGTATATATAACTCCTGCCCCTGAGCAAGACCACCTTGGTTAGTAACTTGAACACCGGGTAATCGACGTAATACGTCAGACAACGAAGTCGCTTGAATAGCGTCTATTTCTTGCTTGGTTATAATTTCAACTGGAGCAATTGTGTCGCTGACTTGCTGCTCAAAACGGTTAGCCGTAACCACCATGGTTTCGTCGGTAGATGCTTGTTGGGCGTGTAAATTGGAGATAGGTGAAAGCAGCGATGCTACAGCAACCGCTAAAAGGGATTTGTTCATGTTGTGATCCTAAATCGCGTAAAGTCCTACCAAACCACATCTTATGGTTTGGCCGCTGGCAGGTATTCGGACTCAAGAGCACAACCTTTATGGTTACCTAATACTCGACTTCCCACAAAAAGCTATTTGCAGTGTCTTATGAATACTCGTTCTCTTTTACCGCTGCGCGTCAGTTCTGGATTTACACCAGATTCCCTCTTCAGCCATCTATACATCTAAATGACACCAGCTTGCCGAAGATAGTATTGACCTCTGAATCATTTGTCTAGTCTAAGATAGTTATAAGCTATAGTTTTCATGGCCTATTTACACTGAATGACTCTCAACACTGGACAAGCGCCTGTGATTGAATAAAATCTGCGCTCTTGATTTAAAAGCACGACAGCAAAAGGCATAACAATGGCGAATTTAGATGTAAACCCGCAACGCTACCAAGAACAACTGGCAGAAAAGACAGAGCGTCTTACTGAAATGTTCTCAGAATATAATGTGCCTGAGCTGGAAGTGTATGAATCTCCAGAACAACACTACCGCATGCGTGCTGAGTTCCGCGTGTGGCATGAAGGTGACGATATGTATTACGTCATGTTCAACCAAGAGACTAAAGAAAAATATCGCGTAGACCAGTTCCCTGCTGCTAGCCGTCTAATCAATGACTTGATGCCTCTATTAACGGATGCAATGAAGGACAACCACTCTCTACGCCACAAACTATTCCAAGTAGATTTCCTTTCTACATTAAGCGGCGAGATTTTGGTGTCACTACTTTACCACCGTCAATTAGGTGAACAGTGGATTCAAGATGCTAAAGTACTTAAGCAGCAATTAAACGATGAAGGTTTTAACCTAAACCTGATTGGTCGTGCGCGTAAGATGAAAATCGTACTGGACCGTGACTACGTTATTGAAAAGCTAGACGTGAATGGTGATAGCTACATCTACCAACAAGTAGAGAACAGCTTTACTCAACCAAACGGAAAAGTAGCAGAGAAAATGTTGGAATGGGCTGTCGACTGTACTCAAGACAGCAAAGGCGACTTGCTTGAGCTTTACTGTGGTAACGGTAACTTCTCATTAGCGCTGGCACAAAACTTCGAGCGTGTACTGGCAACAGAACTGGCGAAGCCGTCAGTGGAATCTGCGCAATACAACATCGCGGCGAACAACATTGAAAATGTTCAGATCATCCGTATGTCTGCAGAAGATTTTACCGTAGCAATGGAAGGCAAGCGTGAATTCCGTCGTCTACAGCAAGCGAACATCGATCTTAAAAGCTACAACTGCAACACTATCTTTGTTGATCCACCGCGTTCAGGTATGGATGTAGATACTTGTAAGATGGTTCAAGGCTACGAGCGTATCATGTACATCTCTTGTAACCCTGAAACGTTGAAAGAGAACCTAGAGCTCCTAAGCGAAACACACAATATCACTCGTTTTGCTCTGTTTGACCAGTTCCCTTACACCCACCACATGGAAGCGGGTGTATTCTTAGAGCGCAAAGCATAAGTCTCGCTTTCTCGGCCTAAGACAAACAGCAAATACAAAAAAACGAGCCAATTGGCTCGTTTTTTTATTTATAGATTGGTTTAAGCGGTTTTACCGATAAAGCCTAGCTTCTTACCTACCCAGGCTAAAAGCAGCATCGCGACAATAATCGCGAAGAAGTTTGAACCTGCATCAGGGTGTTGTGCTTTCACAAAAGCCGAATGGCCAAATGCACCCACGAAGAAACAAGCTAGACCTACTAGTGGGATATCTTCAGATACTGGATTAGTTAGGTATTCTTGGTAAAGCGCTTGTACTGCCAAAACTAAAGCGATAAGCGGGAAAATAGAGAAGCCCACTTCGCTCATTGTTACCCAAGATAACAATGCATCACCACACACACCGGCTACAACAGCAAGTACGAGTGTCTTTCTTTCAGAACCACGGTTTACAGTATTATTTTCATTCGACATTATTCAATCCCGCCTTTTAATCGGTTACGTTCACGTTCTTTACGATACCAAAAAGCTCCTTTGGCCATCATTCGCAATTGCATGATCAAGCGTTCAGCCAATTCATCTCGCTGACGTCGATCTAAATCTAATGCTTCTGCCCCTGAGTTGAAGACTAAGATGACCGAGGCTTCAGCTTGAGTGAAAGCTTCGTCCCTTGTCATGCCAGTCGTTATCAAATATTCGGTTAACTCAGCAGAGAAGTGCTGTATCTCACGAGCTACCGCTGCACGAAACTCAAATGAAGTTCCTGAGCGCTCTCGCAATAACAGTCTGAATACGTTAGGGCTGCTTTCAATGAATTCCATAAAGGTTTCAACCGATGTGCGAATCACACTGCCTTCTTTTACTATGCGTTGCCTAGCTTGACGCATTAACTGGCGCAACAGTAAGCCACCTTCATCAACCATGGTTAAGCCAAGCTCATCCATGTCTTTGAAGTGACGATAAAAAGAAGTCGGTGCTATTCCAGCCTCACGAGCGACTTCTCTCAAGCTTAGATTGGAAAAACTACGATCGGCACTGAGCTGGCTAAATGCTGCATCGATTAAGCTGCGACGAGTTTTTTCTTTTTGCTGTGCGCGAATGCCCATTGGTTTCATACTTTATCAATTTCTTCTTTTACAGCCTAAACAGGCGTGTCTAATACTCTGTTTAATATAACGCGAATCACTTATTTATATAAGGCACTCTGGTTATATAAGACACTAAACATACCTCTTTGTTCACGTACCGAAGTAAATACGTTCGCAGAAAAAATTTCAATATCCACACTGTCATTTGGAGACATACGACAGACCAAATATTATTTTTTCGATAACACTGCGTGATCCCACCGACTCTCTGATGCCCTTTTCATGTACCCAAGAACAGAATCAGTTAAAATCTCGCTAAAGCAATGTTAATCAAATATAACAAGGAAGATATCTATGCCGCACTCCAACCACTTTGATGTAATCGTAATTGGTAGTGGCCCCGGAGGAGAAGGGGCAGCGATGGGATTAACCAAAGCCGGGTTGAACGTTGCAATCATTGAGAAAGAGAGCAGCGTTGGTGGTGGTTGTACTCACTGGGGAACAATACCTTCAAAAGCACTGCGCCATGCCGTAAGTCGTATTATCGAATTCAACAGTAATCCGCTGTTTTGTCAGAACAACAAAAGCATTCACTCTACGTTTTCCAACATTTTGGGTCATGCTAAATCAGTTATCGATAAACAGACTCGATTACGCCAAGGCTTCTACGACCGCAACCAGTGCACGCTGGTATTTGGTACTGCACGTTTTATCGACACCAACACTGTCTCGGTAATGCAAAGCGATGGCACTGAAGAACATTACAGTGCAGACAAATTTGTTATCGCGACAGGCTCTCGCCCTTACCAACCAGATAACGTCGACTTCCTGCATGAACGTATCTACGACAGCGACTCGATTCTTTCTCTTAAACACGACCCGCAACACATCATCATCTATGGTGCTGGCGTTATTGGTTGTGAATATGCGTCGATTTTCCGCGGTTTGGGTGTAAAAACCGATCTTATCAATACTCGTGACCGCTTGTTGTCATTCCTAGACAATGAAACCTCAGATGCACTTTCTTATCACTTCTGGAACAGCGGTGTCGTGATTCGCAACGATGAAACCTTTGAGAAAATTGAAGGGACTGATGATGGCGTGATCATCCACCTAGAGTCAGGTAAAAAGATGCGTGCTGACTGCCTTCTCTATGCCAATGGCCGAACGGGTAATACCGACAAACTTAACCTTAGTGCTGTTGGCTTAGAAGCGGACTCTCGAGGTCAGGTATCAGTGAATACCAACTACCAAACTAGCGTTGATCACGTTTACGCGGTAGGTGATGTCATAGGCTACCCTAGCCTAGCAAGCGCGGCTTATGACCAAGGTCGATTTGTTGCCCAAGCAATTGTCAAAGGCGAAGCAGAAGGTCACCTAATTGAAGACATTCCAACAGGTATCTACACCATCCCTGAGATCAGCTCTGTAGGTAAAACAGAACAAGAACTTACCGCTGCAAAAGTACCGTATGAAGTAGGACGTTCTTCATTCAAGCACCTAGCTCGCGCTCAAATTGCGGGGAAAGATATTGGTAGCTTGAAGATTCTGTTCCATCGCGAAACCAAAGAGATTTTAGGTATCCACGTGTTTGGTGAGCGTGCAGCTGAAATCATTCATATCGGACAAGCGATTATGGAACAAAAAGGTGAAGCAAATACCATCGAGTACTTTGTGAATACGACCTTTAACTACCCAACCATGGCAGAAGCTTATCGTGTTGCAGCACTCAACGGTCTTAACCGTTTGTTCTAGATAAAGAACCGATAGGAGTATTTGACCACCCATAGGCCAAATACATAAACAGCAAGCCGCGCGCTTGCTGTTTTTATTTAAGGCATTGAATAATAGGGCATTAGTAGCAATTAGATCATGATATTCTAAATACCTCTTTACCTGTACAACCTCATTTACCCTTCCATAAACAGAGTCCCAAGAGCTAAGCGAGAAACTCCCCCTTCTTCCACTGAGAAACAAACAACACACCCAAGCCAACCCCGCGCATTGCCATAAAGCTCAGCATCGCTAGCCACAGTGCATGGTTCTCTAAACCTGATGCTAAGTAGAAAATCGCGAAGAAACTGCAGGTCGCAACAAACATACTATTGCGCATATCCTTGCCTTTAGTGGCCCCAACAAAAATACCATCCAACAAGAAGCACCACATAGACACCAATGGCATTGCGATTAACCACGGTAAATACACCTCGGCTTGGCTCTTCACGTCTGGGATTGTAGTGATCATATTAATTAAGCTCGAGCCAGCAATTGCGAATACTATGGTCAGTACCAAACAAATATTGAAGCTCCAGAAGAAAGTACCAATCAATGACTGGTTCAGTTCATCTTGGTCTTTCGCACCTATCGCCTTACCGACCATGGCTTCCATTGCATAGGCAAAACCATCCATCCCATAAGAGATGATCATCAAAAAACTCATCAACACTGCATTGGCCGCAACAACATCATCGCCAAAGCTTGCACCTTGGAAGGTCATGAAAGTGAAAGTCGCTTGTAGGCACAATGAACGAAGAAAGATATCGCGATTCAGTTTCACGAAACGACTCAAACCTTGGCTGGTTTTCTTAAGCAGATCCCATGGCGATGGCAACTGTTTCTTCGCCCAGATTCGGTAAACACAAATCAGGCCAAATGTTAGACCAGCATAATCAGCCATTACAGATGCCAATGCTGCACCTTCCACTTGCCACCCTAAACCGATAACAAAAACGATATCCAAAACGATATTAGTGACATTGGTGATTATCACCATCCACATTGGCGCTTTGGCATTTTGAGTCCCGAGCAGCCAACCTAGAATCACAAAATTAGTCAGCGCAGCAGGCGCACTCCAAGCTCGGATTGAGAAGTATTGCTGACCATAGTGCTTAACTTGATCACTGGCGCTGCTCAATGAGAAAACTAAATCGGCGACTAGACTGTGTAAAAGCAAAAAGGCACCTGCAAACCCTAAAGCCATGGTCACGCCTTGCACAAAAACTAGGCCAAGTTGCTTACCATCATTCGCACCATAAGATTGTGCGGCTAGCCCTGTTGTCGACATACGCAGAAAACCAAGCAACCAAAAGGTCACGCTGATCATTGTGCCGCCCAGCGCCACACCACCTAAATACCAAGAATGCTCTAAGTGGCCGATAACCGCCGCATCGACTAAGCCCAGCAGTGGAACAGTAATATTAGAGAGAACCATCGGGATCGCGAGCAACAGCACTTTTTTGTGCATCGCCTGATTGGATAGCGTTTGAAAAATAATTTGGGGGTTAAATAGCTTCACGATCACCTCTTAGTTTAGAGGCGATAGTTTAACCTAGTGGGTGAGCTTTCACTATGTTGTGGAATTTTACTTATACCGATTGTGTACTCAGTTACTCGAAATGCAGAATCGCTAAGATTACCACTTAACGAGTACTAACTGCGGCGTTAAGCGCTTTTTGACCTGAGAGATTTTACAAAGAAGTCGCTGCCACAACTTCCAACGATTGCATTGTTGATCAAGTGGAGAAAACGCTTTTACCCATTGCGCCCATGGCAGCCAATTAAGAACACTGTCTACTGGAGAAGATAAGCCATGTGCATATTTTCCTGAACCAAGCTTTTGCCCAAGAGCACTAGAGCTTTTGTCTCCAGCTAACACTAAACACGCGTGTGCATGAGTAAAGTAACGACTCAATGACTGAATAAAATATGCGGTTTGTTGTTCATTGCAATCAAGCAAAGCATGTTCGCACACCACCATCACTGAGGCTTGTTCTGGGATGTTGAGCTCATCCAACCAAGTCAGATCGTCAACCGAACCACACTCCAAACGGTAGCGTTCATTCTTGTGGAACAGGCGTTGGCGCCACACTAGGTTTTCCGTCACATCCAGCTCAACCCAATGGCAGCGTCCATTATCCAAACGGTAGAAACGAGTGTCGAGCCCTGCCCCAACATTGATGATCCAGGCATCTGGGTTGTGAGACAGAAATTGTTGAACTTGAGAGTCACAAAGTTGAGTCAGTGTTGCGTAGAGAAGTTGTTGCTGATCGAGCTCGCCAGTAAGACATTCAGGTGCGAGTTGGCAACGCTTGCAGGCTTGTGCTGCGATAGGGTCATAAACGAGACCATCATCAGCTAGGCTTTCACGACTACGAAACCAAAGGTGTTGAACGAGGTTGGTTGGAACTTGGAATTCTTGATGTGCAGCCCCTTGAACAGAAGAAGCCTTTTGCACAGAGGAGCGCGGCTTACGAGTAAGCGGCTTCATTTGAGGTTTGGTTGGGTTTGGCATCATCATCTTCCTTGTATCTCGACAAAGAAGATGATAATGAATATCAATTACAATAACAAGTTATTGAGAATAAATATCAATAAACTGTTTGTACTTATTACATCCAGTCGGTGTTACGAATAATACCAACCGCAAGTCCTTCAATAGACAAGTGTTGAGATTCTAGATCGACATGGATTGGAGAAAACTCTTCATTTTCAGCGTGTAACAGAACCGTTGAACCTTTACGTTCTAGGCGTTTTACCGTTACATCATCATCGACACGAGCCACGACAACCTGACCATCGCGTACATCTTGTGTTTTATGAACAGCCAGTAGATCACCATCCATAATACCGATGTCTTTCATACTTTCGCCATTTACACGAAGTAAGAAGTCAGCTTGTGGCTTAAACATGCCAGGGTCAACTTGGTAATGCATCTCTACATGCTCTTGAGCCAAGATAGGCTCACCAGCGGCAACCTGACCGATTAATGGTAAACCTTGCTCTTCGTTTGCAGCATCTTCGAGCAAAATACGAATACCGCGAGACGCACCCGGGATAATCTCAATCGCTTCTTTACGAGCAAGAGCTTTCAAATGTTCTTCTGCAGCATTAGCAGAACGGAAGCCTAGTTCACGTGCGATTTCTGCACGTGTCGGTGGCATACCGGAATCTTCGATCTTACCTTTGATAAGGTCAAAGACTTGTTGCTGGCGGGGCGTTAACGGCTTCATGATTCACCTGTCTTTTTATACAGTTGACTGTGAGTATATCCAGTAACTGAACAAAAGCAAAGCAATTGGTTGTTTTTAGTTCATTTTTAGCAAATTACAAAAACAAGATATCTAGCCATACATAACCGGCTAGTGCCAAACAGATGAAAACCGCAGCCGAACCGACATCTTTCGCCATCCCGGAAAGCTCATGGTGTTCACTGCCGATTCGGTCGACAACCGCCTCAATCGCGGTATTGATTAGCTCGACAACCATCACCAACACGACTACTGAGATCATCAGGATTCGCTCTACTTGGCTTACATCTAAGTAAAATGCCAACGGAATAAGCACGGCTGCCATGAACACTTCTTGTCGAAATGCAGCCTCGTTTTTAAACGAACTGGTAATGCCTTGCCATGAAAAGCCTGCTGCTTTGATGATGCGTTTGAATCCGGTGTTTGATTTTTTGGTCATTTTTAACCCTATACTCAATCAGTCGATGAATGATTTTCCACAAACTTAACGGCAATATGACTATTTCCATTAAAAGGTTAGACCAGTTTCTGGTATTCTTGCATCGATTAAATTTACGCCTAGGCTTATCCCTATTTCACTCATAGGATTTATCCTTTTTAGCATAGAAATAGAGATACGCTTCAGCACATTGAAATAACTATTGAGGCAGTGAACCTATATGTCTTCTGGACAATCTTTTTCACGTTCATTAATGAAGCTACCTTTATCCGTATTGGTAAAGGGCACATCAATTCCTTCAAACCCTGTCGAGGATTTGAACATTGATTTGAGCAAACCGATTGTATACGCCTTACCGTTTCGCTCAAGTGTAGACATTCTTACATTGCAAAAACATGCACTTGAATTAGGCCTACCTGATCCGTTGAGCATGCTTGAAATCAACGGCAAATCACTGCAACGCTACGTTTTTATCTCTTCTCGCAAAACTCTACTGCAAGACGATGATTATGTACCAAGCTCTTCAATTGAAGTTTTCTCTGAATTGCTTTCACTACACGCTGACGACTCTGAACTCGATGTTCAAGTCATCCCTGCCACTGTGCTGTGGGGACGCAAACCTGGTAAAGAGAATAATCAGAAGCCTTACCTACAGGCAATGAACGGCTTAGAGAAATCAAAAGCAGTATTGCTAGCAGGCCGCGACTGTCTGGTTCGTTTTAGCCCAGTGGTTTCTCTACGCTATATGGCCAATTCACACGGCACCGACAGCACCATCGCTCACAAACTGGCGCGCGTGGCACGAATTCACTTTTCTCGCCAGAAACTTGCTGCCTCAGGCCCTAACCTGCCAAGCCGCCAAGCTCTGTTCGATCGCCTACTAAAATCAGAAGCGATCAAGAAAGCGATTGAAGACGAAGCGCAAGCAAAGAACATCTCGATCGAGAAAGCGAGCAAAGAAGCTCAAGATATCATGGACGAGATTGCGGCGAACTTCTCTTACTCGCTGATCAAGCGTGGTGAGAAGATTCTTGGCTGGCTGTGGAATAAGCTATACCAAGGCCTGCATATCAGCAACGCTTCAACGGTTCGTAAACTGGCTCAAGATGGCCACGAGATCGTTTATGTACCTTGTCACCGTAGCCACATGGATTACTTGTTGCTTTCTTATGTCCTTTACCACGAAGGCATGGTGCCTCCGCATATCGCTGCGGGTATCAACCTGAACTTCTTCCCTGCCGGTCCGATTTTCCGTCATGGTGGTGCGTTCTTTATTCGCCGTAGCTTCAAAGGCAATAAGCTTTACTCGACCATTTTCCGTGAATACCTAGCGGAATTGTTCGCTAAAGGTTACTCAGTAGAGTACTTCAGTGAAGGTGGTCGTTCTCGTACAGGTCGTTTACTGCAAGCGAAAACGGGCATGCTAGCGATGACAATTCAAGCAATGCTGCGCGGCATGAACCGTCCAGTGACTTTGGTTCCTGTGTACATCGGCTACGAGCACGTGATGGAAGTGGCGACTTATGCGAAAGAACTTCGTGGCAAGCGTAAAGAAAAAGAAAACGCGAGCCTAGTGATTCGTACCATTCGTAAGCTGCGTAACTTTGGTAAAGGCTACGTCAACTTCGGTGAGCCGATTCAGCTGAACCAATACCTGAATGAGCATTCACCAGAGTGGACGAAAGACATCGATCCTATGGGAACCAGCAAACCACAATGGATGAACCCGGTGGTTAATGACTTGGCGACCAAAATGATGACGCACATTAACGATGCGGCAGCGACCAATGCCCTGACCCTTTGTGCAACGGCACTATTGGCTTCAAGACAGCGCGCATTGTCTCGTGATTCTTTAGTTTCTCAGATCAATTGCTACCTGTCTCTGCTTAAGAACGTTCCATATTCTGCAACGTTCACTGTGCCAAAAGACAGCGCTGAAGATTTGGTAAAACATGCTGAGTCACTGAACAAGTTCTTGATTGAATCAGACTCAATGGGCGACATTATTTCACTAGACCGTCACCAGTCAATTCTGATGACCTACTACCGTAATAACATCATTCACTTGTTTGCTCTGCCATCATTAATTGCTCAGATGACTATTCGTCAGCACGGCTTAACGATTGATGCGATTCAAAAGAATGTTGCAGCAATTTACCCTTTCTTGAAGAAAGAGTTGTTCCTAAGCTACGACGAAGATCAGCTTGAAGATGTGGTTTCAAAGATCATTGAAGAACTAGTCGGCCAAGGCATGCTTGTAGTTTCTGATAACGAAGTCACCATCAACCAGTCAAACAGCCAAGCACTGATGCTACTAGGTCGTACGATTTCAGAGACACTACAACGTTATTCAATTGCTCTGAACCTATTGGCTGAGAATCCTGATTTGGATAAATCAGACCTTGAGCAGAAGAGCCAAGACATTGCACAGCGACTTGGCCGCCTGCAAGGCATCAATGCACCAGAGTTTTTCGATAAAGGTGTGTTCGCTTCAATGTTCGCAACTCTGAAACAGCAGCAATATCTGGATAACGATGGTAACTGTGATCTAGAAAAGACTCAGCAATTCGCTAAGCTTCTCTACTCAATGCTTTACCCAGAAGTACGTTTGACGATTCAAGAGAGTATCCACCAAGCAGAGTAACAACCCGTTTGGTGTCGCTTTAATAACAAAACGGAACACGATCAAAAAAGGCACCCAATGGGTGCCTTTTTCTTTAGCATTCGTTAACTCGAAAAGCTGATGCTTACCAGAAGGTAATGAACAAACCCACGGTCACTGCCATTCCAACATAGTTGTTGTTGAGAAAAGCTTGAAAGCATAGGTCGCGGTCTCGGTGGCGCATCAGATGTTGTTGATACACAAATAAGCTCCCAGCTACCAACAGTGCCCAATAGAAGGTGTCACCTAATTGGTAATACATGCCTAACGCAATCAGCATCGCTAGGGTGACGAGTTGCAAAGAACCAATAATCAGTTTATCGAAGCGACCAAATAAAATAGCCGTCGATTTAATGCCAATCTTCAGATCGTCATCTCGGTCAACCATCGCATATTGCGTGTCGTAGGCAATAGTCCACAATGCATTAATCACGAAGATGAACCAGACAACGCTTGGTAGCTCATTGGTTTGCGCAGCCCAAGCCATTGGTATTGCCCAGCTGAACGCCAACCCCAGAAATATCTGAGGAAGGTGTGTAAACCGCTTCATAAAAGGATAAATAAAAGCTAAACCAACACCGATAAAAGAGAGCTTTATGGTCAGTGGATTCATGGTGAGTACCAACAAAAATGAAACTACGGCTAGCACTAAAAAGAGCAGAATCGCTTCCTTACTGGAAACCAAACCTGAAGGTAATGGACGCTGCTTGGTACGTTTAACATGACCATCTACTTTACGGTCAGCAAAGTCATTGATCACACAGCCAGCTGAACGCATCAACACCACGCCGAGTACGAAAACAACCAAGACATCAAAATCAGGCATACCTTGTGCGGCGATAATCAGTGACCACAAGGTCGGCCAAAGGAGTAACAGGGTACCAATCGGGCGATTCATTCGCGTTAATTGCCAATACGCCTTCGCTTTGGTGGCAAGCATTTACACACTCTCCTTAGAGTAAATGGGTGATGTTGGTAAAAACAGTTCTGCCACAAGCATCGGTTTATGGTTCATCCATAATCGAGAACGACGCGCGAGTAATCGCTCATCGCCTGCGATAACCCAACCGACTTGCAGCGCATCTCGCTCCACGTTCTCAGCACTGAAAACGGTCAATCCAAGCGGGACATTACCTTGTTGAGAAAGGTCAGAGTGTTGATGGTCTTCTAATGTGACTCGGGGGATCAAGGTTCGACCTAACACCCACGGTTCGTCATCACCCTTTAAAATCACTTTACGCAGTAAGCAATCAAACGATGATAAAAGATGTTCCTCGTCCTGTTGTAGCATTGAGCGTTCTACAACTTGATTATGAAGCAACTCAACAGACAGGTACTGACAGCACTTACCCAACTTGCGGGAAAGAGAACCTTGCTCCATCAGCCACTCTTTGGTGGTTTTATTAGGAAAATCAAATGTTTCTGTACTTTGCCAATCTACATTCATTAACGAATTAAGATACAGCGATATTGGCTGATTCATACTAGTATTCAATAGGTGACTTTACACGTACAATAAAGCTTCAACTTTCGAACAAAATTAAAGCGTTCTTCGAATTGTAAACGTATTTAGATTTAGACTGCTTATTGTAACAAGACTAATGCGTTTCGAATATCGCGAATAAACTAAAGAAAAGTCACAAATATGCACAAACGTTATGTAGCCCAAATATTTCTTGCGATTACACTACTCTTTTCAGCATCAAGTTTCGCTGAAGAGGAGTCGGCAGCTAAACTCGCCTACTTCACACTAGAGCCAGACCTGACCACCAATTTTTACACTAAAGGTAAAAAACTGGGCTACATTCAGGTTCGCCTCGACATCATGGTGGCAAATAGTAACGACTTGGCCGCTATTGAGCATCACCAACCACTGATTCGCGATGCGGTGATTGAATTGCTTGGCAAACAAAACGAAGAAACCATTAAGTCTCTATCCGGCCGTGAAGACTTAAGAAAATCCCTAGTTGAGCACCTCAACAAGATTTTGCTTCCAGAGACAGGTAAAACCCTGATTGCTGACTTACTGTTTACCAAATACCTTTATCAGTAATGATGTAAAACGAATCCCAATAAAAAAGCGGCTCATCTGGCCGCTTTTTTGTCTCTATCGTTTGCCTACTCAC
>NZ_JAUJED010000027.1:17475-57899 GCF_030442075.1 Vibrio sp. TMPB1044
AAGAGATGAGTTAGCTTCTTGCCGAGCTTGGTGCTTTCATCGCATCGATAAAGCCAATAATCACACCAGCGGCTAGGCCAGCTAAATGCGCAGTATTGGCGATAGCCATAAATGGCTGCATGTACCCAAGTACCAACCACACCAACATAAAGCCGACAATCTGTCTCGGAATACCTAAACCAAGTTGCGGCGCCTTCGCACCGACAACCCATAAGTAACCAACCAAGGCATACACAACACCAGACAAACCACCGAAGTTCGCCCCCTCAACCCAATACTGCCCAGCACCTGAAAGCGCAGAAGAGACAGCAAATATTTGCAGTAACTTAAGACCGCCTAACTTTTTCTCAATATCTCCACCCAGTTGCCACCACCACAAGATATTAAATGCGATGTGCATAACTGAGAAATGCAAAACAGCATGACTGAGCCAGCGCCACAATTGCCATTGCTGCCCATCAACCGCAGGGAAATGCAATGCGTTAAAAATCGCTTGCCCGAACCCTATCTGCTGCAAAGCAAAAATCACCACACACACCAACATGATACTCAGTGTCACTGGGCCAGCTTTGGCTTTTATCATGCCCATGAAGCTTGGCGTGTGATAATGAAAGTTGCTCTTTCTAGTCTCTGCCATATCCCAAGACGCCGCTTGATAACGCTTATGATTGGGTTCCGACAAAAAGCGGTTGAGCTCAGCTTCAGTTTCCACCTGAAATTGACCATCAATAAGCCAAAGAGCAAAACGCCCTTCCCCCTCAGGAGACATCTGAATAGGGATCTGACGAGACGCCATATAATCAATAAATGCTTGAGCAAGACGTGGGTTGTCTAACACCATCAATCTAATCATTGTTACTTCCTATTCATACTATGAGAGATGCTTGAAGCGATAAAGGTAATTAACCAGCAATCACAGGAAGTTCAGCACGGTGCCAAGCTTCGAAACCGCCGTCTACACTATATACCTCTTCAAAGCCTTGGTTCACTAAATATTGTGCTGCACCTTGGCTACTAATACCGTGGTAGCACATCACCAAGATAGGTTGTTCGAACTCAACCTCATCCATGAACGACACCATTGTATCGTTAGTCAGGTGGTAGGCTGTTTGTGAGTGAGCAACCGCAAAAGACTGCGGGTCACGTATATCGACAAGTCGAGCGTTGCCTTGTTCAATGAGGGCTTGAGCGCCTTTAACATCGATATGTTTAAACTGGTCCATGACTTTCTCTTTTATACTGATTTACTTTGCTGCCATTGTAACCTATCCCAAGGCTAACATTCACATCCACTTAATAAGGTTATCCACCAGCGATCACTTTTACACCATTTGTGGATAAATCTGTGAATTGCGTGAATAAAGTGCCTTTTTAAAAATAGATCCACAACATGTAGTAAGGATCCTGATCTAACTGTGGGTTAACTGAAAAATATCCCCACTCTAAAAACCCCGTCAAAGCCTTACTACACCCTGCTTTTAGACAGCTGACGAATAAACTTCTCACAGAGTTATCCACAAAATCATTTTGCAAATTTCGATCGCAAAAGTTGAGAAATCGATCCAAAACAAAAAGGCCGAGATCTCTCGATCTCGGCCTTTTCAAAATTCAGTTATTTGCTAGCTCTACTATTAGAAGGTAGAAGCTAATAGAAACTAGATGCTATTAGAAATCGCCAACGGCTTGCTTCAATTTCTTCATCGCATTCTTTTCTAACTGGCGAACACGCTCTGCAGAAATGCTGTAGGTATCCGCTAAGTCTTGCAGGGTTGCTTTGTTGTCGTCTAACCAACGTGAGCGAACAATGTGTTGGCTACGCTCGTCTAAGCTTGCTAGTGCGAGTCCTAGGCGATTATTGGTGTGTGACTCCCAGTTAGCCGCTTCTACCGTTTCAGCAACGTCTGATGCTTTGTCTTCTAGGTAGTAAACTGGAGCTGTGTAAGCAGAACCGCCGTCGTCATCGTCCATAGGCGCTTCAAACGTCGCGTCTTGTGCCGCCAAGCGAGATTCCATTTCACGAACTTCAGAAGGCTCAACACCTAGCTCACGAGCAACTGTCTCAACTTCACCGTTATTAAACCAACCTAAACGCTTTTTAGACTTACGAAGGTTAAAGAACAGTTTACGCTGTGCTTTAGTTGTCGCAATTTTAACGATGCGCCAGTTACGCAGAACGTATTCATGGATTTCAGCTTTAATCCAGTGAACTGCGAAAGAAACCAATCGAACACCAACTTCTGGATTGAAGCGCTTAACAGCCTTCATCAAGCCGATGTTACCTTCCTGGACGAGATCAGCCATTGGCAACCCGTAGCCAGAGTAGCCTCTTGCAACGTGCACCACGAATCGTAGGTGGGAAAGGATCAAACCTTTCGCAGCATCGATCTCACCTTTGTAATGTAATCGCTCTGCAAGTCCACGTTCCTCTTCAGGTGTCAGCATTGGGTAGCTGTTCGCTGAGCGGATATAGCTATCTAAACTATCTTGTGTGACTAAAGCCATTTGATACGCTTGGTTTGCCATTCGGTTCCTCATCAATCTCTGATCTGGAGTAATACATCTATTAAAACCCGACAATCTTGAACCTAAAATGAACAGGTTTCAAGGAGGGGGAAGTAATTATGCATAATCAATTCGTCTATACAAGACAAAAACTGGTTAAGAAGTGCCTATTTTTCGTCTAAATATGACTCTATTCACCTAAACTGGTTCAATTTCTTTTAGGTGACGCTGTGCAGAAAGCTTCGCAGCCACACTACCCAGCAGGGTTCCGACGATCAAAAGCAGTAAAGACTCATCCCAACTCAGGCCAATTAAACGGAAGTGACTGTCGTATAGCTGAGCCAAGTCATCCACTGCGCTGTTCAGTAATACGGTAATCAATGCCGTCATTACCCAAGCGCTAATCGAACCTAAAACGCCAAACCACATCCCTGCATAAAGGTATGGTCGAAGAATATAACTGTCGGTCGCACCAATCAGCTTCATGGTTTGAATCTCTTCTTTATGCGCCAACACATTAAATCGTAGTGTATTGCCGATAATCAGAAATACCGCGCCCAACATCAATACCGTTAAGGTAATCACGATGACAGCCGCTAATGCTTTGATCGCATCTAATCGAGCTAACCAATCTTCGTCTAAACGAACATCGGTGACTAATTCTTGTTGTTTAACTGTGCCTGCCAGTTCTTTAATTAGGGTATCGCTGTGTACGCTTGGCGTAATCACCAGCACACCTGGCAGTGAATAATCGTCTAAGATGGTTAGGGCATCTTCAAAACCAGAATACTGGCTGAGGTCTGCAAGCCCTTGCTGTGGAGAGATGTACTCCACCAGCTCGACTTGAGCCCAACTTTCGATTTCATCCTTAAGCACCATTACTCGGGGCTCAGGAATACCATCCTCTACATAAGCACTTATTTGTGACGGGCTAGTGACATCTTGCGCTACTTCACCCACATTTTTACCCAATAGGTACAAACAAGCTGGCATCGCCAACGCCATTGAGATCACCGCAAGGGTCAGCAAGTTGCCTAACGGGCGCTGCCACATTTGCGAGAACGATGACTTGGCTTGTTTCCAGTGAACGATAAAGAAGCCGTCGCTTGAGGTGCGGTTCGCTGCTCGATTAGATTGAGGTTTCTTAATGCGCTTATTCGCGGCCATAGTCTTCAACCTCACTCAAAAATCCTTGGTTTAATTCAAGATGGCGGTATTGAGGGCGAGTGTTCACTAACCCGATATCGTGCGTCGCTAGGATGATCGTAACACCTGCGCGGTTGAACTCTTCAAACAATCGCAACACACGGTTAGATAATTCAGGATCTAGGTTACCGGTAGGCTCATCTGCTAAAAGCAGAGTTGGGCGGTTCACCACAGCTCGAGCAATACCCACGCGTTGTTGTTCACCACCCGAAAGTTGGCTTGGCAAACAACGGGCCTTGTCTAGTAAACCTGTTTTGTCCAACGCAGCACTGACTCGGCGTTTTATTTCGTTTTCAGAAATAGATTCAATGCGCATAGGCAGAGCAACGTTATCGAAGATCGAGCGATCCATCAGCAGGCGATGGTCTTGAAAAACAATCCCAATATTACGACGTAAGAAAGGAATGTCTTTGGCTGGGATACGAGTGATATCGTGATCGTTGAACCAGACTCGTCCATCGGTTGGACGCTCTATCGCGCAGATCAACTTCAGCAAGGTACTTTTACCAGCCCCAGAGTGCCCACCCAAAAAAGCCATCTCTCCACGTTTCAGGTGAAAGTCTACTTTTTGGAGCGCTTGTCTTCCACCTCGGTAAGCTTTACTCACTTGCTGAAATTTGATCACCGAAAATTCCTCTTACGATCACTAATATCAAATTTAAAAACGGTAGCAAATTAAGGATAAACCACTTTGCTACTCGCGTTACTCTTCGCGGCTAAATAGTGCTTCAATGAAGTCTTTAGATTCAAATGGACGCAGGTCATCAATACCTTCACCCACACCAATGTAGCGGATTGGAATCTGGAACTGGTCAGCAATTGAGAAAATCACACCACCTTTCGCCGTACCATCTAGCTTAGTCAATGTAATACCCGTGACCGGAGCCACTTCACTGAATAGTTTCGCTTGGCTGATAGCATTCTGACCCGTACCTGCATCTAGCGTTAGCATGATTTCGTGTGGTGCAGAGTCATCAATCTTCTTCATTACACGAACGATCTTGCGTAGCTCTTCCATCAGGTTGCTCTTATTCTGCAAACGACCCGCTGTATCGGCAATCACAACATCAACGCCACGCGCTTTCGCTGCTTCAATCGCATCGTAGATAACAGACGCACTGTCCGCACCAGTGTGCTGAGCGATAACTGGCACATCGTTACGCTGACCCCAAACCTGAAGCTGTTCAACCGCTGCTGCACGGAAGGTATCACCCGCAGCTAGCATCACTTTCTTGCCTTCATTTTGGAATTGTTTCGCCAACTTACCGATCGTAGTTGTCTTACCCACACCGTTCACACCAACCATTAAGATAACGTAAGGTGTTTTAGTGGTATCAACAACCAGTGGCTGTTCCACTTGACTTAAGATGTCTGCCATCTCTTCTTTGAGCAAACCATATAGAGCTTCGCCATCTTTTAAGTCATTGCGAGATGCTTTTTCTGTCAGGTTTTCAATGATCTTAACGGTAGTATTCATACCCACGTCAGCAATCAGAAGTTGTTCTTCTAGCTCTTCAAACAGATCTTCATCGATTTGCTTACCTTTGAATAGACCAAAGAAACCCGCACCGATGTTTGCTTTAGTACGACTTAGGCTGCGCTTAAGGCGAGCAAAGAAGCTTTCTGTCGGCTTCTCTTGTACTTCTTCAACCTTAGCTTGAGGAGCCACCACTTCTTCCTGCTCTGCTTCTGCTTCTGCTTCTGCTGCGACAGGTTGCTGCTCTTGTTGAGTTTCTTCAAGCGCTTGCTCAGATTCAGTTGGCATAGCGACTTCAGCTTCAGGCGCGACCTGTTCAGCCTCAACTTGTGATTCAACTTCAGTTTGATCTTCAACGCTTTCTACGTTCGCTTCATTCTGAGTTTTTAGGCTTTGTTCTTCTTCACCAAAACCAAGCCACGATAATAATCCGCGCTTCTTTTTTTCCGTCATCAGAGGAGTTTCCTAGATCTACTAATTAGCTGTATTGACTTAATACACGTCGACTCTTTGCTATTGTTATACAATACAAGCTTGTACAAACGAATAGTAAAGAAAAATGACAAAGCAGTGATAAGTTTGCTTTTAGCTTGATACACTTTGTCATTGCAAATTTATTTAATACACAAACCCACTTAAATTGGGCTCGGTATAGTATCACTTTATTAGCGGTCAAAAAATCTATGGTAAGACGTCGCCAGCAAAACACATCACAAAAAAAGCCATCCGGAGGCTTTGTTCGAATTATTAGTGGCTCATGGAGAGGTAGAAAGCTACCAGTTCATGATTTAGAAGGATTACGCCCAACCATTGACCGAGTAAAAGAGACACTCTTTAACTGGGTGGCTCAAGATATCCCACATTCAACTTGCTTGGATGTATTTGCTGGTTCTGGCGGTCTAGGTTTTGAAGCAGCTTCTCGCCAAGCAAAAATGGTGACACTGCTCGAAATGAATCAAAAGGCAGCCAAACAGCTTTCTGATAACGCGAAAGAGCTCAAAGCAGACAACATCAATGTCGTGAATACTGATGCTATCTCTTTCCTTAAGAAACCGGGCACTCCTTACGATATGGTTTTCCTTGATCCACCATTTCGTAAAGGCTTACTGGCAGAAACAGTACAACTGCTTGAGAGTAACGGTTGGCTTGCAGACAATGCCATCATTTACGTCGAGACAGAAAAAGAACTGAAACTCGAAGCTATGCCAGAGAACTGGGAATTGCATCGCGACAAGACCACCGGACAGTCAAGCTACCGACTGTTCAATCGAATCACTGAAGAATAGGAGTTATTGAATGAAGTTCTTGCTTCCACTAGCAAAAGCAGCCATCGCCTTTGTTTGGTTTATCTTAATCGTAAATATTTTCTACCCGTTCCCGGGTAATGCTGCGATTGCGCTTTATATCATGACAGCATTCTTGTTCTTCATGCACGGCCTGCAGATGCTGATTTTCATCGGTGCATTCGGCGATAAGATCGAGATGTCACGTTGGGAGAAGTGGTCAATATTGATTTTCGGCGTCTTTGCCTTACTCGATATCCGACGCAAACACATGATGTAATCAAGCTTAAGCTCAGATATAAAACGCTTAGCTACAGAAAACATCATGACAGAAACAGTGAAACAAAAACGCCGCTCATTTGAGCGGCGTTTTTTTATTTACTGTGGTAACGACATTAAGCCATGTAGCCTTTCACACCATCTAGGAACATTTGCGTCGACAACATAACCAGCAACAAGCCCATCAAGCGTTCGATGGCTTTAAGGCCCCTCTCACCCAGCACTCGCAGGAAGAAACCATTAAACATCAGAATAAAGAAGGTAGCCCCCCAAGCCAGCATCACCGCGCCTGAAAGCTCTAACATATTGTCAGGGTGCTGAGTCGACAACAGAATCAATGCCGCAATAACTGAAGGGCCAGCAATCATTGGGATCGCCATCGGCACAATAAACGGTTCTTCACCCGCCGCAAGGCCGGTAATACTGCCCGCACTTGGGAAGATCATCTTAATCGCGATGATGAACAGAATAATACCGCCAGAGATACTCAAGGTTTCAGGCTGCACGTGCAGGAAGTTCATGATGCTTTGACCAGCAAACAAGAACAACAGCAGAATAATCAGCGCAAACATCAGTTCACGAACAAGAACAATACGGCGACGCTTCGGATCAATATGCTTAAGGATAGAGAGCACGATTGGTAGATTACCAAGCGGATCCATAATAAGAAACAGCATGGTCGCTGCAGATAAAATTTCCATAAGTTTGTCTCGAAAAGCGTAAGTGCGCGGAGTATAGCAGCCTCAACATTGATTTTCGAACGCAGTAATAAAAGGATTAACTTATGTAATTAGAAGGGAATTTTTCGAGAGCAAATAGAAAGGTAGAAAGGTAATTTAAAGAGTGGAACCGAAAACATCGCATCCACTCCTCTTAATCTATAAAAGCCAAAAGGCTCTAAAAACCAAGTCACTGGGAATTAGTGGTTACACACACGTTCGCGATTAGTGCAAAGCTTGTCATCAATAACTACGACCTTTTCCATCTTCAAGAAAAACTTCAGCAATCCATCTAAATCCAGGCCGTTCAGCTTACAGGTATGAAAGCGCGCTTCTGCGCCATAAGTTTGAGCAAGCTCCTGCGTCAACTCTTCGCGAGTCAGTGGCTTTTCACTCAGTAGATTTAAAACGTTGTGTGCATGAATTTCGGTAGTCATAACTCTATCTCATGTTTAATGAAGTAGATGTAGAGTACCTACTTTCATCTGAGCTGTCTTGATGTAGCTCAGAGTTAAGCTAGCTCTACCCTAAATGGTAAGGGAAGCAACAATGAGAGCGTGAGCCAGAAAGTAACTGCCCGTCACCCAAAAGTAGGCACCCTTAATTGGGCTACGATAGAAATTTAGCGCGTATGCTAATGCCGAAAGCAGCAACACGGCACAACCAGCAAAGCCCACCGCATGCGACAGTTGAGGATCAAGCAACCAGAGTTCACCAGAAGCCCATGCAAGCTGAATAAGCACAATACCCATGATAACCACAGGAAAGACGAGTTTGTCTAAGCGAGGCAGTAATAAGAAGAAAGCAACGACACAAGCCGCCAACAGCAGCGCGAACAACCACCAGACCATTTCTCCTGATAGCTGTAACCAAAATGCTTTGCTGTAACAGAGCTGAGCCAACAAGAAGCAAACAAAATGCAGAGAACGTTTTTGAGTAACAGTATGCAAGACATCTGCGATCGCAGAAACCGCCAACCCAGCAACGACCCAATAGGTAAAATCAGCAACGACAGATTGAGTTAAAGCAATGGTCGCTAATAATACAAAGGTAAAAACCTTATACGATAAGGCCTGACCGATATGTCCATGTTTCGTTCCTGCTATTGCTCCGATACCAGACAAGGAAACCGCCAACCAACTCCACATACCATTTGCCCTATTGCTTTAAATCGTCGCCAGTCTAGGCACACGAGTGTTGATGTAAAGCCTCAGCGCCTCAAAGTTGGATCTTGATTACGCTTCCACTAAAAAGAGTCTCTTTAGATTGAAGTCGTAACAATTACTACCGTGACAATGGCCATTCGTTTAAAACTAGCGCGAATCATCATAAAACCCATTCAAAATGGCATTAGAGTCATCATACTTGAATTTTGGTCAATTCTAACCTATCAGACCCACCAAAACCGACCATATTCCGCCAAAAACCACACTTGAAAAATTAAAATAAACACATTTAAAGCAAACAATAACAATAACTTAAAGAGATAAACTCAAGTTTAATAGGAAAATAAAAACACCAACCAACCCTAGACTTGTAAAGTAGCCAGTTTTCTTTTTTAAAGCCCAGTTTTGTCAGGTTATTTCAAGCCCCCGGTAAAAACCGCCACAAAAACCAAGCCGAAAATTTAAAAAACTAACCAAAACAAACCTCACCACCACCAACCCCCATTAATACAGTTTAACAACCTTTAACAATATAAATCACACATAACAACCATTATAAAACAGCAACTTAAGATAAATAAGAACAAACATGAATCACAACGAACAAAATAAGAACACACCAAAATACACAGTTAAACAGAGCCAAACAAGCCAAAAACTAATAGTTTTCTACTACTTTTGGAGCTTTCGAAAGTAATTCTTGATCTAAACCTATAAGTGGGCTATTCTTTAAAACATAGCGAGAGACAACCAAATTTAGGAGTAGTGTTATGATTTCATCTTCGCAAAGACAAGGACTTGTAATGATCGCGGTAGTTGTAGGTCTAATGACACTACCGATGATGTACTAAGCAAGTTACAGATAAAAAAAAGGGACGCCATGAGCGTCCCTTTTTTTGTTCAATTTTTTCACTTCGAAAACAGATGCAGTGTTAGCACATCCCAGTTCGCATAATAGAAACCTGCGGCAGCTAAAGTCATTGCCATCATCAGTAAAATCGCAACTCGCCAGATAAAACGACCACTACGTGGAGTCAGCTCCTTCTCACAGTCGTTACACATCATGATGAATTTATGTTGGTCTTCCAACTTAGCCTCATGTTCATTGACTACCTTGTTACGACACGTTGCGATATAACGCAGCTTACTCACCATATCGTGCGGTAACCTTTCTTCACAGCTTGTTACAAGCTCATGCAATCCTTCGCCTTCGGCATGATATTGAAGCCTCAATAATTTCTCTATATTGCGAGTTCTTGTCACCACTTTTTCAATATCGGTCATCTTGGCCCTCCCACTCCACACTATAAGTCTAGTCGAGCATTTCCCTATTCTTATACAAAATCACTGTTATTTACGAGAGAAAGAGACAATAAATAACAATGCTTTATCCCAAACTGGCCATTAAATGTGATGTCTGCCGAAAAATAATCAGCTTGGCTTACAACAGTTCACGAATAACGGCTTTAAACACATATCCCTATTGCCTGAAAGACTAGAATAACCATCACGACTACATGGAGGTTATATGCCTAATTCACTCTTTTTTGCCATCTTTGCACTCGCTGCTCTAGCGGCTTGGGTATTTATTGGTTTCTATAGAAAACACTCGCAAGGTGAAAATGCGCCAGAGAAGAAAGTGAATGTCACGGTGTTAGACAAACAATCCATCGACCTTCCTGACGCAGAACCTGGCCAAGAAGATCAAGAGTACTGGATTTACGTTCAACGTGGTGTGGTTGGTCCGAAGCGAGAATTCCAAGTCGGCATCCACTACTTCCACGCCCTTAACCCGGGCGACAAAGGAACCTTAACCTACCAAGGCGATAAGTTCTTACACTTTGCGTTGAAGCGCTAAACGTCAGCCGCTTCAACTGTCTCCCCTAAGCAATCCATCAGAAAGCCTTAGCACTCACCGCTAAGGCAATAACCAACGTGTTTTCTCTGACTTAGAGACCAACCAGCTCATCCATAACGCGCCAGCTCCGCTGATCACAATCCATAATGGAATAACCCAAGCTGGATGTCCTTGGTACCAACCGAACTCTTTCATTGGCCACAAGACAATAGGGTGCAGCAGGTAAATACCTAAGCTGTGCTTACTGATAAAGCCAACTACTTGGTTACTCTTCTCAGACAAGCCTTCACCATAGTAACGGCATACCATGAACACCATGCTCGCTGCTAATACGGTATTCAACGTCTTGTAAGATAACCAGCGCCCTACCGTGTACTCTTCTGCCACCAAGCTTGCATCAACCACCATGTAAACCGTGGTTAGTAACGCAAATCCACCCAGTAATACACTCACGCCAACTGTCATCTTGTTAAGTGGCACAATCTTATACAGCAAGTAACCCAATGGTAAGTAACCGGTGTACAACCACAACTCGTGACTCCAAGGGCCATCGATTTTCAGTAAGAACAGCAATGTTGTGAACAACCATACCGCCGTAAAGGCATAGACAGATCTATCACCGTACTTTCTGACCATGATCTGCAAGAACGGAATCACAAAGTAGAGCGGGATGAAGTAATAGAAGAAACCAAGGTGGTAATAGGTGTAATGATGGTAGCTATTAAGCAACACGTCCCAACTGACGTCGGCATCAAAGCCTATTGCCGACCAACCCGAAAGATAGGTATAGAAAAGCGACCAGACAATGAAAGGTATCAGTACCTTACCCAGACGACGCTTGAGGTAGTATTTGGCGTCAAACGGGCGCTGATCACTGAGCATCAGTGCGCCAGTAATCAAAATGAAAACAGGTACTGCCCAGCGGCTGAAACCGTTTACCGTAATGGCAGTAAACCATTCACCGAAAGGAATAGTGCCCAATTCATTGCGATAAGGCGCCAAAACATGAATCGCGATAACCGCTACGGCCGCGACACATCGTGCTAAATCAAAAAAGAGAATTCGCTGCTTCATGTAAATGCCTGATTAATATTCAATCATTCTACTATAGCAATAAAAAAGCTGACCGGAATAAATACCAAGTCAGCTTAGTGTTAAAGGAGATGCTTATCGCGAATTTAGCTCATACGACGCTAGCTCATACGACGCTAGCTTATGCGACTTGAGCTCTTACTCATGCGGCTGAAGCTTATGCCGCTGAGATTTGCGGTACTTTAGGTAAACGCAGAGAGATCACCGTCGTTATAGCTAAGAATGCGAAGGAAACCCACAGACACGCAGACAAACCTGCCATTTGGAATACCAAGCCCGACAATATCGTGCCAATCAAACGGCCCATCGCGTTTGCCATGTAATAGAAACCGACATCAAGAGAAACGCCATCGCCTTTCGCATAACTCACAATCAAATATGAGTGAAGTGATGAGTTCACCGCAAAGATGGCACCAAATACCATCAAACCACCCACGATAACGAGCTCTGGTTGCCAACCAATCTGTACTGCATAAGCGATAGCAGCAGTCACGATAGCCAGCGCACCTGCCCATAACAGCGCAGCATGGCCATCTGGCACCTTGCCTTGAGCTTTACCAGTAATCTTCGGCGCAATGCCCTGTACAAAGCCATAAGCGATAGTCCAAGCAGCTAAGAAACCACCAACCCATGAATGATCCCAACCAAACACACTGCCTAGGTAAATCGGCAAAGCAATCACAAACCACACATCACGGGCACCAAATAGGAACATACGCGCTGCAGATAGGATGTTGATGGATTCAGACTTAGAGAAGATCTGTTTGAATTTAGGCTTGGTTTTCGCTTTACCCATGTCCGCTTCTAAGCTCAACACACTGCCAACGAAGACTAATGCCAACACGACTGCCATCGCAAGCACAGCGTATTGGAAGCCAATCGTTGAAAGCAACAAACCACCAATAAAGAAGCCTGCACCCTTCAGCGCATTCTTAGACCCAGTCAGAATCGCAATCCACTTATACAAAGCACCTTGCTGCTCATCCGGTACCAAGGTTTTGATTGAGCTCTTGGCACTCATCTTATTGAGATCTTTAGCGATACCTGACAAGGCCTGCGCTGCCATTACCCAAGGAATAGTCAACATAGCCGATGGCAATGCCAACATACCCAAGGCAAAGACTTGCATCCCGAGGCCAATGTTCATGGTCTTATTGAGGCCAAGACGCGCCCCCAGCCAGCCACCGATTAGGTTCGTCACCACACCAAAGAATTCATAGAAAAGGAACAGTGAGGCGATCTCTAACGAACTGTAACCAAGGTCGTAGAAATACAGGACCACCAGCATACGAAGTGCACCATCGGTAATGGTGAAGTTCCAGTAGTTGAAAGTCACCAACATGTATTGGCGAACGCTCTTACTTAGATTTGAAAACATAATGCTATCTCTGCAATCAAAACAAAAAGAGCTTTTGGATCACGATAAGCTTAACACTCCAGATACCAAAAGCTCCTTGTCTAACACCGATGACTATTAGCTATTCGCTACGCCATTGATGTACTCAACCTGGATAGGTTTAGTGAAAGCACCTGGACGCAGTGCTTGAACTTCTTGAACGATCTTGTCGAGATCCCAGCCTTTTTCTAAAAGCAGATGAGCCGCGAACAAACCGGTACGACCTGAGCCGCCCATGCAGTGCATTGCTACCTTAGCGCCACTATCAACAATTTTGTGTAGCTCTGGGCTTGCTGCAGACCATTTCGCCGCAAACTCAGCACCCGGAGCACAATCGTCTTCGATTTCGATTTGGAACCACTGCATGCCTAGCGCACGCGTTTTCTCGCCAAGTGCTGCCACGTCTTTGCTTGCTAGCTCTGCATCATCGAGCGCAGTCACAATAGCTTCAACGCCTTGCTCTTTCAGTTGTGCCAGAGATGTATCAAGATCAGCGTCTTTAGTACCTGGGCATGGAGTCAGAATCAGCGCGCCTTGTTCAAGGTCTAGTTGCCATGTTGGGTGTGTCATAGTGTTATCTCTTAAATTCTTATAGAACCAATACTCAAAATAATTGGAGTTGCAGCTAGGTAACCTTTTCCCTACAAAGGAATGAAGTTCAGCCCTATGAGCATAGGGGCTCTATGTGATTAGGGCGGCCGGCGCTCCAGTGAACTTACGCAGTTAACAACGCTGCAGCTTCAAGTATGAAGAGTATTAAGCTAAACCAACGGTACGCACTAACTCAGCGGTACGTGTCGCGTAACCCATTTCGTTGTCGTACCAAGCGTAGATCTTAACCATGCGCTTACCTACCAACATAGTTGATAGTGCATCTACGATGGTTGAACGTTGGTCACCTTTGTAGTCGATAGACACAAGTGGGCGCTCTTCAAAGCCAAGGATGCCTTTTAGCTCGTTCTCAGATGCTTCTTTCAACATCGCGTTCACTTCTTCTGCCGTCGTGTCTTGCTTCACTTCGAAGATGATGTCAGTCAGAGACGCGTTCGCTAGTGGTACACGAACCGCGTGGCCGTTGATGCGGTTTTCTAGCTCAGGGAAGATCTCAACAATCGCCTTCGCAGAGCCAGTTGTTGTTGGGATTAAGCTCATGCCACATGCACGTGCACGACGTAGATCTTTGTGTGGCGCATCTAGAATGGTTTGCGTGTTAGTTAGATCATGAATCGTTGTGAATGACGCATTCTCGATACCAAGCTTCTCGTTGATCACTTTCACTACTGGAGCGATGCAGTTAGTGGTACAAGACGCAGCCGTCACAATTTTGTGTACTGCTGGTTCAAAAATGTTGTCGTTCACACCAACAACGATGTTTGCGATGCCTTCTTCTTTCACTGGCGCTGATACCACAACACGCTTCACGCCTTGCTCTAGGTATTTGTTTAGGAAAGAAGTCTTACGGTGAACACCGGTCGCTTCGATAACCACATCACAGCCAGACCAATCGATCGCATCGATGTCGCGCTCTTTGGTGGTTTTGATGCGTTGACCGTTGATGATCATCTCATCGCCTTCAACCGAAACTTCGTGGTTCCAACGACCTTGAACTGAATCGAACTCTAGAAGATGTGCTAACGTTGCGGTATCGCCCGCTACATCATTAATTTGTACAAACTCTAGCTCTGCCCAATCGAATGCTGCGCGAAGTGCTAGACGGCCGATGCGGCCAAAACCATTAATACCTACTTTAACTGTCATCGTATGCTCTCTCAGCTAGTGGGGAATCTAAAAATATTCAATTAAACGCAACATTGAGGGCGTGAAGTCATAGCTTCTAGGCGTTCAATGTCTTGTTGATATTCAGTTTTCAAACAGTTCGATGCGATAAGGTCATCAATTAACTTTAGCATCCAACCCGGTAAATCTTTGGACAAGCGGTAGAAAACCCATTGTCCTTGGCGAACGTCAGTCAAAATGCCGTTTGAGCGCAACTGCGCAAGGTGGCGTGAAACCTTTGGCTGACTTTCTTGTAATGCCTGAGTCAACTCACCAACAGAGAGGCACTCTTGGCGCACAATCATCATTAAGCAACGCACTCGCGTTTCATCAGACAGTAATTTAAAAAATTGGTGAGGAAGCATAACTACATACTCATATATGGATATGCGCATATATTAATTATAAAAAAACGCACGTCAAGGCGTGCGTTTCAATTGTCATAAAAGTTTAACGAAGAAACATCAGAGCTTGTTGGTCACGGTATGACTCCAACGGCGAGCTTCGGTAAGCTCCGTTTTTACCTGATCCACGCTTAATCCTAAATCAGCGCAGTGCTCATCAAGCTGTTGCCAATCGGCATGTTCAAAGCTCTCTTCAAGCGCGAGCAAGGTACCATATGGCCCTTCTCTACGTAGCAGAGCCACCTTGATACTTTTACACAAAGGCAGTTGCTCAACTAAATTCTCTAACGATAGATCGAGCAATGCATCCAACAATGAGAACAAACCAATCATAAAGGCTTGCTCAGTGTGCCCTTCAAATACCTGATAACGAGACATACGCTGACAAAATTGCGCTCGCTGTAAAGACAAGCCATACAACTCTTTCGGCTTTTTATCAGAGACATAAGACGCCACCGCCAGCGAAACAAACATTTTCAGCTTCTCTTGCCCCAAGTAAACCAAGGCCTGACGGAATGACGAAATAGTTACCTCAAGACGAGGCGACATTGTGTTCACAAAGCGCAGTAGCTTATAAGACAAAGCGACATCCTTCGCGACGATGCTCTCGACACGTTGGAAGTCGACATCCGGCTTACACACTTCTTGGAACAGCTCCATGGCAATCACTTGTTCAGGGCTGATGTACTTGGTCTTGATGATTTCCGGTTTACTAAAGAAATAGCCTTGGAAGAACTTAAAGCCCGCCTCTTTGGCTTGCTGGAATTCTTGTTCGGTTTCGACTCGTTCAGCAAGAAAGCTAAACTTTTTCCCTTGATGAGCTTTTACCAAATCACACGCCTCATCCAAGCCCATCTGCATGATATCGAGCTTAACAATATGTGTGTATTTAAGGAAACGCTCCCATTCTGGCGTCGAAGTAAAGTCATCTAGAGCAATCATGTACCCCGCTTGGTATAGCTCTTTAACGGCTTCTAATAATTCGTCGGTCGGTTGGCAGGTTTCGAGGATCTCAACCACAACCTTGTCTTTCGGCAAGCTCAAAGGCAACCGACGAATCAAGCTTTGATACGGGAAGTTAATAAAGCAACGTGAAGATGGGATCGACGGGTTAAGACCAACCGACAAGAAATTCTCAACAATCAGACGATACGTTGCTCTGTTAGACTCTATATGCGCTGGATAGGCATTCCTTTCTCCGTCACGAAACAGCAGCTCATAACCAAGTGTGTTCTTGTTACGGTTTAAGATAGGTTGTCGAGCAACGTACGTAGCGGTCATTTCTTGATAACTCTAATTGATTTAACTATAACTCTATTGCTTTCACTAGGCTTTAGCGGCAGCCAGCAATGCGCCGCAGCCCATGAACATACCACCAAAGATTTTATTTATCTTACCCATTATGCGATCTGAACGAATAAAACGTCCCATTTGTGAAGCTAATGAGGTGTAGCCCAACATAACAACGCTATCAATGAATACCGTCGTCACACCTAGCACTAATAACTGCGGTGCTTGTGGTTGTGTGGGATCGATAAATTGAGGAAACAAAGCCACCAAAAATACGATAGATTTTGGGTTGGTAAGGTTAATCAGCACCGCATTTCTAAGCAGCTTGCCACTCGATAGCGTCGAGTTTTCTTGTGAAGCCACTAAGCTAGAGTTGTCACGCCACTTTTGAATACCCAACCAAAGAAGGTAAATCACGCCCACCCATTTGATGATAGTGAATGCCAACGCAGATTGAGCGACTAATGCGCCAATACCCGCGCCCACCAGCATTATGTGGAATGCAAGACCGAGCTGTAAGCCTGCGATCGACGCGAGCGACTTCTTGGTACCATAACTTAGTCCATTGCTGATTGAGTTAACGGTACCTGAACCCGGAGCCAAACTAAACAATATCGCCGTGACGACATAAGCAAGCCAAACATGAGTATCCATTTGCATTTCCTTACTAGTTCTTTAATCTAACAACATTAGTAGCGATAAAGCTCTCACATGCACCAGTTCAGGTAATTTCCCATGGAAAACCACAGCGTCGCCCCGTTTTCGTACACGCAAGAACCTCAGTTCGAGCAAGCGATTAAACACCCGATCCCCACTCTTTGGCAACAACGAAAAGATGGGTATGTAACATCATCCGGTAAAAAGAAGCTGTACTGGTGTAGCCTAACCTCACCGACTCATACCAAAGCCATCGTTATTTCAAATGGCCGTATCGAGTGCTGCCTAAAATACCAAGAACTCTTTTATGATTTCTATCAACAAGGCTATGACGTTTATTCATTTGACCACCAAGGTCAAGGTCAGTCGGAACGTATGGTAACAGACTCTGACATTGGTCACATTCATGAGTTCGATGATTATGCATCAGACATGTCTGACATCATTGCCAGTTTTGACTTAAGTAAATATACCGAGCGTTATCTTCTTGCACATTCAATGGGCAGTACCATCGCGACTCGCTATCTACAGACTCATCCGGATCACCCGTTTGATAAGGTAACCCTGTGTGCGCCGATGTTTGGCATCAACACTGAATGGTACCTAAAACCTATCGCGATGGTTGTTGGACAAGTGCTTACCGCGTATCACGCTAAACCAACTTATGCGCCAGGCCAACAAGCGTATTACTCAAAACCTTTCGAAAACAACTTACTGAGCCACAGCAAGGTTCGCTATCAGTGGTTCCGCCGTTTGTATGACGAGTCACCCTCTTTGCAGGTAGGCGGACCGAGCACACGCTGGGTGTGGCAAGGGTTAATGGCAGCCAAGCAGGCCATCCAACAAACTCGCCAAATCAAAATCCCACTGCTTTTGATTCAAGCAGGGGAAGAGAAGATTGTCAGCAACAGTGCCCAAGTAAAGTTCATCTCTAAACTGAAGAAAACCAACTCTAATTGCCAGTTTAAGTTGATTGAAGGTTCTAGGCATGAAGTGTTGTTTGAGCAAGATGAATACCGCAATCAAACACTGGATGCGATCAATCAGTTTTTTTCCCAGAGCTAACACGCTAAGCAACCTACCAAGAAGATATGTGCTAAAGAGGAAGAGAAGTAAGTGAGCTTTGCCCTCTTTTCTTGCATGAATTTGGCATACAATTTCTAGATAGAGATATTGTATTTCAAAGGGCGCTAGCATTGGCTGGTGTCGATATTGGTTAAGCATTTTGCAATGAGGGTTAAATGACTATTCCTGCACTTAAAGATTCCGTGAAAATCGTTGCCTCTGATTTAGATGGTACGCTTCTGGCTCCCAACCATCAGTTAAGCGATTTTACCAAGCTGACACTCAAGAAGTTACACGACCAAGGTTACACCTTTATCTTCGCGACGGGTCGCCACCATGTCGATGTTGCGGGTATTCGAGAGATTGCTGGTATTCCGGCCTACATGATCACTTCAAACGGTGCGCGCGTACACGACCAAAATGATCAGCTAATGTATAGCCAGAACGTGCCTCAGGATTTAGTTCAGCCTGTTATTGATGTGGTTCGCCAAGATCCAAACATCTTCATTCACATGTACCAAAATGAAGATTGGTTGCTGGATCGTGAAGATGAAATGCTGGCTAAGTTCCACAGTGAGTCTGGCTTTAGCTACAAGCGATTTGAAGCTGACAACGCGCCGAGTGATGGCATTGCGAAAGTTTTCTTCACACACCCAGAACAAGACCATGAATACCTAGTGACGTTTGAACAAAAGCTAAGAGACATGTTTGGCGACAAACTGAACATCGCTTTCTCAACACCTTGGTGTCTAGAAGTGATGGCAGCAGAAGTATCGAAAGGCCATGCGTTAGACGCGGTTGCGAAATCACTGAACCTGACTCTTGATAACTGCATCGCCTTTGGTGATGGTATGAATGATGCTGAGATGCTAGCTATGGCGGGTAAAGGCCTGATCATGGGCACATCACACGAGAAAGTGATGAAAGCTCTGCCAGACAATGAAGTGATTGGCAGCAACGCAGACGACGCCGTTGCTCACTACTTAGAAAAACACCTACTCTAAGCAGTCCCAATAAAAACATAAAGGCAGCCAATGGCTGCCTTTTTTGAACCTTACGCTAAAAGCTTCCTCTAAGGTTAGCGAGAACCGAGTACTTCTTTGCTTAAGATGGCCAGCCACTCCTGTTCAGTAACAGGCATGATGGACAAGCGATTACCGCGCTTCACCAATGGCATTTCTGATAGCTCTGGCATGGCTTTCAATGTTGCTAAGGGAATCAAACGCTCAGTCACTCGTACAAACTCGACATCCACCATAATCCAGCGAGGATTATCAGGAGAAGATTTAGGATCGTAGTAATCACTCTCGGGATCGAATTGAAAATGATCTGGGTAGGCTTCTTTGGTTACTTTTGCGATCCCTGCTACGCCAACTTTTTTACATGATGAGTGGTATATCATCACCAAGTCTCCAAGCTTGACATCATCACGCATCATGTTTCGAGCCTGATAGTTGCGTACACCCTCCCAACAAGAGGTTTTTTGTACTCTAAGAGTCTGAATAGAAAAGGTGTCGGGTTCTGTTTTAAATAACCAATATGCCATAATAAATCCAATTAACGGTTGCTCCGAGGAAGATATAACATGAAGGTAATGAAAAACCCAGTGACATGGCTAGTCGCATTCGCGCTACAAGGTTGTGTAACGGCGCCAGATACGCCGCAACAATCTGAAGTTCCACCAGCAACCTTGGATGAGCCACTGAGCATTCAACCGCAAACCTTCATCATGCGTGGTCAGGTTGTGGTTGGCCACGAAAGCCGAACCTTCACCCCTTGCGGTAGCCAACAACAATACTGGTTAGATTTAACACCAGAACTCGCATTAGAAGCGCAAGGGCTCTCAGCGAGACCTTACCAAGCCTTATACGGCGAGCTGATTGGTCATCTAACCGTACCGAGCCAAACAGGGTATAACGCAGATTTCACGGCACGTTTCGTGGTTGATCAAGTGAATATCCTAACCGCAGAAAACCCTGATCGTTGTGACCAACCCTTGCGTTCAACACGTGTATTCGGCAATGAACCTTTCTGGTCAGCAAGCTTCGATAAAGACCAGCTCAAATACACTAAGATGGGCGAACAGCCACAGATCCTCGATATTGAATCAAGCCGCACCACACCAAGCAGTCGTGATTACCAATTAGAAGGTAAAGCAGCGCAAGGCAAACTCAACCTTACAAAAGAGAGTTGCAGCGACGGCATGAGCGATTCGATCTATGGCTGGGAAGCGAAACTCAACCTTAATGACAACAAATACAACGGTTGTGCAACAGTATCTAACCAAGATCCAACTCTGGACTGGAGCGGACTCTACTTCGCAAGCTCAACACAAAACTCTGGGTTCTCAATTAACCTAGAGCTCAACGATGACCACAGCGCGATCACGACTTACTCTTACAGCAATGGCGATCCTTCGATTGTTGAACAAGGCTTCTGGCAGCAACTCAACCAAAATCAGGTTCAAGTTGTGATGACTCGCCACCAGCAGCAATACCTGATCTCAGAGCGTATCTTCACGCTCAATAACGGTAAGCTGGTCGCTGAGAAAGAAAAAGTGGGCAACGTTGTCTATCCGATTGCCAATGGTGGTCTGGTGCTATTTGAGGCCAAGAGTGAACAGGCACAAGTGAACACGACCACGGCCGTGGATCTAACCGCAAAGCAGGTCAACTCTAGCGATCAACTTGATCCAAAAGTCGACCAAGCGATCCGCGAGTATTTTAAGATCAACAGCAGCTCACCTGACGACACCAAATACCGCTGGTTAACCTACGACCTCAATGGCGACGGTAAAGAAGAGCTGTTCGCCCAACTCGATTGGTGTGGTTCTGGTGGCTGTACACTGCTAATTTTCGAAAACCATCAAGATAATTGGCGCTTCAATAGCCGAGTGACATTGGTTAAGGGCGACATACGCTTAGGTAAATCGCAAAACCACGGCTGGCAGGATCTGATCTTCAACGTCAGTGGCGGCGGTGCAACAGCCGCGAAACACACACTGTCATACTCTGGTGTCAGCTACCCACTCAACCCAAGTGTCGCTCCAGTTGCAAATGATGCTGATATCAGCGATGTGGTTTTGTTTGCTGATGGTGTCTCACCTGCACAAAGTGGGGTTAAGCTGTAAACATGAGTAACCTACAAGCTTGCCCTGGTTGTGGCTTCACTCACCAATGTATTTGTCACCTGATACCTAGTGTCGAAAGCCAAATCGATCTTGTACTGCTCACTCATGAGAATGAACTGTCGCGCGATACCAATACTGGAAAGCTGCTTCAGCAATCCCTTGATCAGTGTCGGTCCCTTGTATGGCAAAGGAAAACACCACCAGCGGAGCTAATGGCGCTGCTTGACGATGAAACACGGCAACCGTTTCTGTTATTCCCAAGTGATAAAAGTATCGAGTGCCAGCAAGCTGTGATGACCCAAGCCCTGAGTCGTAAACCGCTATTCATCATCTTAGATGGCACATGGCAAGAAGCGAAGAAGATGCTTAACAAGAGCTCATGGTTACAAGCCGTTCCACAAGTTCACCTCGACACCACTAGCGAATCTTCATACACCTTGCGCCGTAATCAAGACAGTGGCCACTTGTGTACTTGCGAGGTGGGCGTTGAGTTACTCAAGTCTTTAGGTGAGGGTGAACCTGCCAAACTCATTGATGACTACTACCAACAGTATCTAAAGGTATTCCATGCCGACAAGTGTGGCCATGCCCTCAAATAGACCAAGCAGGCGCGCGGGAAGGCAATAAACACATTTCAGGACGGAACAGATACTAAAAACAAAAAGGGTGAGCCATAAGCTTACCCTTTTTACATCGTACTTTAGCTATTGAGCCACTAGTGTTTCACGTGAAACTCTCGCTCCATCAGAACAAACGCTGAGGCTGACCAAAGTAGTAACCTTGCAGGTAATCGACACCCATATCCTCTGCGATTCGACACACCTGTTCATTATGTACGAACTCCGCCACCGTCTTAGCATTCAGAATCTGACATAAGCTCACCAGCTGTTGCGCTATCTTACGTTGCTTTTTATCCGTATCGATATTGCGAATTAGACTACCATCAAGCTTTATGACTTGTGGTTCTAGCTTCAATATCTCATCAATGTTCGAATAGCCTGAACCAAAATCATCGACAATAATATTCACACCAAGATCACGGAAGTGGTTACACACCTCAATCAAGCGACCGTAATCCTGAATTTGTTCCGTTTCCAACACTTCTAAACCAATACGCTGTGGGTGACTGATTTTCTTGATGGCTTGTTCAAGATGAAGAATGGTTTTCTCATTGCTGAAATCTTGTGGCGCTAAATTAATTGAGAACGAATCGGTTCGCTGACTCATAAAATCAAAGGTGCGCGTTATCATCTGACGACTGAGGCGTGTATAGAGGTGCGTTCCTTCTATGATTGGCAAAAACTTACCCGGTGCAATCAACTGACCGTCTTCTTCAATTCGAACCAAGCACTCGTAGCTCTCTACCTGATGGCTATGCGCCGAAACAATCGGTTGAGAACACGCCACAATATTCTGATTAAGCACAGCGCGACTCACGCACGACAGCCAACCAAGTTGTTCTTGGCGATGCTTCTCCAGTTGAATTAACGTCTTAGCATTAACTAAGTGTTTATTCTGGCTGACGGCACTGCGCCTCGCATCAATCGCCTTCAATAATAAGTCATCAATAGAGGTCGTTGGGAAATCTCGACGGCTGGCAATACCCGCACAGATAGACACCGACAAGTAATCAATATCGGGTAAACCTGTAGGTTCGAAATTTACATGCTCGGTTTGATCGGCAAACTCCGAGAATCGCTGATGAATATGTTCTTGGCTCGCCCAGCTATCGAACACCACTGCCCATTCACCAATACCGATACTGTAGAGCTGACATCCCTCATCAAAGAACTGCCACAGCGCCTTTTGAAAATACTCACTCAAATCATGCAGAAGCTTGTCACCCACTCGATAGCCGTACTTTTCATTGATCTGACCAAAGGTCGTGACCTTCAAAGCTAACAAGTGGCTATCACTGCTCATCTTCGACAGCTTCTCACGCAATACACTTCGATTAGGCAAGCCAGTACGGTGATCAATTCGGTAGCTCGCCGTTAATGCGGTGGCTTGTTGCTGAATCTTACTCGCCATGCTGTTGTTCATGTCATCGACATCAAGCAGTGCATTTCGGATCAATGAAAACAGAGGGGATATATTGGTCGCGGGTTGTGTATCTAATGGCAATACTACCTTACCCTCGCCTTCTCTTAATGCGAGGTAAGTGAGGCTATGGTGCAAGATTCGCTGTTGATCATTCTCTTGATAGAGTTCTCCCATGCAGTACACGCCATAGCTGTCGGCCAGCTTCTGGAAAACCTCAACCTCTTGGTTGCCATCAATAAAGTCGATGCGAGAGATACAGTTATAGATAAAAAACTGTTCCGGCTTATGAGAGGCAAGCTGTTGAACCCCCAGTCGGACCTGCTCCAGGGTCAATGAGGGATGGTCATAACAAAACCGGACCTCATCACCCACTTGGAATTGGCCACTGAACTCTATCTCTCCATATTCCGTCACCTTGAGCGGTAAGTGAATCCTTTGCTCTTTCGGATCACCAACCATCAAAGGAAAATTATGCAGTTGCTCAAAAGGCAATTCAAGGCCATCAGCGAGGTAACGATTGTAGAGCTCACGAACAGGTATACCATCCAATTCAACCAACCAGTTATCTTGGGCTCCTGTCACTCGGAAAGTCCGGCCAATAGGGTTCCATTCAGTGAAATAACCTTTAGTGATGGATAGCTCTGCACTGTGCAGCGCCAACATCACATAGGCATTTTCATAGCAAATACCGTTTAGCATCACCCATCGTCCATTATCTGTGATGGTCGATGCACCACCACAGATAGGTAATAAATATCTCGACTGCTCAAACGCTGAAAATAGAACTCGGTTATTTATCTGCAAGCGGTCTGCGAAACAGATGATGCTTTGAGTATTATCATTGCACTCAAGCTGTTGCCACATAGCGTGGCTATCGACCAATGGTTGCTCGCTATATTCGACAACACCACAAGAGTAAGACGTCGCGTCAAAACGGGTAACAATCAGATAAAGACCTTGGTGCAGGATGACGCCTTGGCTGATGTAGTGGTTAGCACTGCAACCAATCAGTTTGGCATTGGGGAAAGTCGATTGAATCACTTGGCAGGCAGCCGCAACAGAACCCTTCTCGAAAGACGAAAACACCTGAATTAGTAGGCTTTCGTGTTGATGAAAATCTATCTTTTCCAATTCACGTTGGGTTTGCTCAATGTCTTGTATCAGGAGAGAAGTCGACTGCATATTCACATTAATCGCTAGGTTAATGATTTGTTATTGTGCTTATTATAGATAAGGCTTGCACGGAATACTTACAATCGTCTTATAAATAATGTGACGTTAGTTAGACATCACTTATTCCACCACAAAGCAGACATCAATGGTGATTGAGCATTTTCGAAGCCAGCCGGCATGAGAATCCATTAGTTTTAATAACTAAAACAATCGCTTAGGCTCACCAAAGTAATAACCCTGCAGATAATCGACACCCATTTGTTCTGCTATCTCACAAACCTGTTGGTTATGGACAAATTCAGCAACCGTCTTAGCATTGAACACTTGGCATAAGCGAACCAACTGAGAAGCGATATTTCTTTGTTTTTGGTCTTTGTCGATATTACGAATCAAGCTACCGTCGAGCTTAATAATCTGTGGCTCAAGCTTAATGATCTCATCAATATTGGAGTAACCAGAGCCAAAATCATCAACAATGATTCTCGCCCCGAGTGCACGGAAGTGATCACACACCTCTATCATGCGGCCATAATCCTTGATTTGCTCAGATTCCAAAACCTCTAAGCCAAGTCGAGTGGGATCGTTCATACCACTGATCGCAGCCTCGAGTACCTCAAGCGTCTTGTCACTCAACAAATCTTGTGGGGATAGATTGATAGAGAACGAACTCTGTTTATCCGCCATATAACCGATAGTGCTCTTAATCATATGTCGACTAAGGCGTGTGTAGAGGTGCGTGTCGGCAATGATAGGTAAGAACTTTCCTGGTGCCACAATAGTACCGTCCGACTCCATGATTCTGACTAAACACTCTTGGCCAATCATTTCGTGAGTGCCCGATTCCACAATCGGCTGAGAGTAGGTAATGATGTTCTGATCTAAAATCGCACGGCTCACACAGCTCAACCAACCGAGCTGCTCTTTGCGGTCCTCTTCGCTCACCTGAATGTCTTTGGCATTGGTGATGTGGGTATTGTTCCGCACCCCATAACGTCGAGCTTCGATCGCTTTTAATAAGATCTCGTCACCGCTGTCGGTTAAGAAATCACAACGACTAGCAAAGCCGCCACACAGAGAAACTGACAGGTAATCAATATCAGCCAAACCATACGGCTCAAAATTTATGTGTTCGATGTCATCGGCAAACTCAACGAAACCTTCTTTTATTTTTGTACTACCAACACTGGCGTTAAAGATAATCGCCCACTCTCCGACCCCAATACTGAACAGCTCAACCTTCACGCGAGGCTCCTTCACGACACGAAGCTGCAATCGCTCAATAAAGTGATTAGACAGGTCAAGCAGTAACTGGTCACCCACCTGATAGCCGTATTTTTCGTTAACTTGATGGAAATTCGTGAGCTTTAACGTGAGTAAGTGCTCACTAAATAGAATCGTATTGAGGCGCTCCTTCAGTACAATACGGTTCGGTAAGCCAGTGCGTGAGTCAATGCGATAGCTCTCGGTTAAGCGACGCGCTTGTTGATGGAGTTTTTTCTCCATCTGGGTATTCATACTGTCGAGATCAGCGACTGCATTTCTGACCAAGTTAAGCAATGGCGACACTGTTGAGCCACACTGAAAATCTTCACAACGAAACTCTTTAACCTCGTCAGACTCGCGCATAGCGATATAAGTCAGGCTGTGGTGTAGTATCTCTTGGCGGTCTTCATTGCGGTATAGCTCACCCATGCAGTAGGCACCACATGTATTCACTATCCCTTCAAATGGCTTAAGCTCAAGTTTACTGTCGATAAACTCAAGTCGAGATACACAGTTATAGATGATCACCGATTCAGGCTGATGCATGGCTAGCATCTCGGCACCGTGACGCACCTTTTCCGCGGTCAAAGAGGGGTGGTTATAACAAAACTGCGCCTCTTCACCGACATGCCAAGGGCTATCAAACTCGATACTGCCATCATCATTAATGCGTAGAGGTGTTGAAATACCCTTCTTTCTGCCAAGTTCTCGATAAAGTGGAAAGCTCATCAGTTGGCTAAAAGGAAGGTCTTTGCCATCCGCAAGGTAATGTTTGAATACTTCAATCGCCGGCTTGTCATTCAACGCGTATAAGCGATTTCCGACCGCATGTGTGACTCGCAGTTTCATCCCAATCGGGTTCCACTCAGAGTACGCATCCGACCAAACCTTCAATCTTGGGTTAGTCAGAGCCACAGCAACACAGGCATGCTGGTAGGTTTGCTCGTTATACATAACCCAACGGCCAAATTCATTCTCATGGCACAGTCCACCAGCAATCGGCAATGCGTAAGGCAGGTTTTCAAAAGCGCTATAGATAGGGTAATCACGCCCTTCGACCTGATCGCACAAACTGATGACCGTTTTGGTGCCTTCGGTAAGGTGCAGTTGCAAAGCTAAGTCTTGGCTATCTTGATTTGGATTACCCGTAAAAGGCTGGACTGCCGAGGTTAGATGGGTTTCGTTGAACTCACTGATGATAACTAAGGTGCATGCACTTTCAAGGCAATTATCACAGATAACATGACGAGCACTCTGACCAATTAGCGTCGCATTGTTTAAACGATTGAGAGCGACACTCGCGATTTGACGAGCTAGATCTGAAGATTGAGCTGAGAAAATTTGGATAAGGTACTGTTTGCTGTCACACCATTCTCGCTGATCAAGTTGAGCTCTAAACAACGCCTCAGTATTTGCGAGAAATGTAAATGTTTGCATGCCAACCCTTGTTCAAATTCTAATGGAGTAGAGAACCCGCAACCACTGCTATGACTGAAATGAATCGATAAAAAGTAGCCGCCAATTATCCTAGCCTAATCAGGCTTTTATAGGCGACTAATGTAACAATTCACTATCATAAATGCGACACAATAAGCTTACCAAGCCATTAAATTAGTCGCATAAGATCGCTAAGTTGGTCTATTTCAACATCAGGGAGCACGCTCGCCTTCGAAGAGAGGTATAAATTGGAACCAGTGTCATTAAACCAGCACGCTTGGAAGCCATTTTGCTTGGCTCCATAGACATCCGTTTTGAGGTGATCACCAACATGAAGAATATTCTCAGCGTCACAATCTAGGTGTTGCTGAGCTTTTTCAAACATATCTGGGCAGGGTTTAGCTCTTCCATCAGGGCCAGCTTTAAGGATTAATTGAAAGTACTGCCCTAAGCCAATTTTGTGTGGGTCGACATTACCATTAGTAATCGCAACTAGAGGAATGCCTTGACTAAGCTCAGTCATCACACGATGCGTTTCGTCAGGAACATTGACTTGATTACGTAGCCATAATGCATGCTCAATACCTTCTCGAGCCGCTTGTTCTGCTTGCTGCTGAGAATAACCCAATTGCAGCAAACCACTTTTAATCTGAGTTTCACGCCATACTGTGACATCATGTTTCAAAGCTGGGTTTTCAGAGGCGATTTGCTGCTTAATGCCCTGCCACTCTTCGAGCGATAAAGAAGCCGACACTGGGTGCTTTTGATAAAGCCACTGTGCCATCTCCTTCTCAACCTTCATGATCACAGGCCAGTTGTCATACAGGGTGTCATCTAAGTCAAAGGTCATGGCTTTGATGGGCTTTAACCCTCGATAAATTCGCATAGTAAACCCTTAAATCTAATCTTTGTTCTTCTTACGCGCTCTCGGGTGAGCCTGATCATAAGCTTGTGCTAAGTGTTGGAAATCTAAGTGGGTATACACTTGGGTCGTCGAGATGTTTTCATGGCCAAGCAATTCTTGAACAGCACGAAGGTTTTGGCTCGACTCTAGCACATGCGTTGCAAAGGAGTGACGCAGTTTATGCGGGCTGATGTGGCTCGCGACAGATTGCTTCTTTCCCCACTCTTCCATACGTTTTTGCACGCTTCGATGAGAAATACGAGTCCCTAACTTCGAGACAAACAGTGCGGTTTCACCCGGTGAAGCCAACTCACCACGAACTTTAAGCCATTTATCGACCCACTCTTTAGCTAAACCAGAAAAAGGCGCTTTGCGTTCTTTATCGCCTTTACCGATGACTCGGATTTCACCCTGGCGACCCAACACATCTTTGAGGTTAATACCGACCAGTTCTGCCAGTCGTAACCCAGCGCCATACATCACTTCCATCATCGCGCGGTCACGAATCGACAGTGGGTCGTCCTCGTTAACATCAAGCAACTGTCCAACCTCATCAACATCGAGGTTTTTAGGCAGAGGACGCTGTTTACGTGGAGCAGAAACACCTTTGGCTGGATTGGCCGTCATTTCTCCACGCAACACAAGAAAATCAAAGAAACTGCGCAGTGAAGATAAGCGTGTTGCAATGCTGCTTGCTTTCATTCCCTCACGCATGCCTTTACTGGCAAGTTGTCTTACCCACGCTGCATCGACCTGGCCCCAATCCTTTAGCCCTAGCGTGACTAAATGACCGGCCATAGTTTCAAGTTGTTGTTTGTAATTACGTTGAGTGTGTAGGCTGAGTCCCTTCTCGCTTCTGAGATACTCATAGAAGCGAGAAAGTGGCTTTTGAAGGCTGTTAGGAAGAGGTATTTTGGGCTCTAGGCTCATTATTTATCTGCCAAGGTAAGGTGTCCGCCAAATGAGCGACAACAAGTGCTAAATGACGTAAAAAGAGCGTATCCATATGGGGTTGGAAATGTCCGCCTTCTTCACTAGAAAAGGCGAGCAAGCCCAATGGAGACTGCTTAGCAAGCGGTAGTACTACATAAGAGCCTAGCTCTGGAACTGGATAATCACCAAACAAATCGTGTCTGTCGGCTTTTCTCAAGCGCCCAAGATAAGCATCTTTGCCATTGAAATGGTTCAGCGAAAACTTAGAGTAGCCCTCAGCACTTAAATGATAAAAACCCGATTGTGAAAGAATTCGAACATGAGCCTTAAGCCCAAGGTCTAACGCTTTTTGTTCAACGGCCTTTATCACCTGCATGAAGTCACTGCATTTCAGCACTTGCGCTTGCAGATCCATAAACTCATAGAAGGTTTTATCGTTATTTGCCGCCAACGACATCAAGCCAGTGATCTCTTCTTCAAGCTCTTCGATTCGATGACGCTGGCGTTTAAGCTGAATCTCAACCAGAGAAACAGCGCCCTGCTCAACGTTATTGATAGCAAGGCGATCAACCAAATCTTTTCTGTCTTGGAAAAAATCTGGGTTATCACGTAAATATTCCGCGACCACTTCTGCGGTGAGTGCGTCGGCTTCAACGTAAGACAAAACCTATCCTTTATGTTTTATGAATCTATTGGTTATAAATCGTTATTAGCAAGAAAGTTGACCATCAAACACATGCGTTGCCGGGCCGGTCATAAACAGAGGTTTACCCGGTCCTTGCCAGCTAATGTGTAAGTCACCGCCTGGTAGACGAACCTTCACATTCTCAGCCAGTAAGCCTTGAGTGATACCAACGGCAACTGCGCCACACGCTCCGCTGCCACATGCCTGAGTTTCACCCGCGCCACGTTCGTAAACACGCAAACGAACTTCTTCACGGCTAACCACTTGCATAAAACCAGCATTAACACGCTCAGGGAAACGTTCGTGTGATTCGAGAAGCGGACCTAGGGTGTCCACATCAGCAGTATCGACATCATCAACGACGGTAACCACATGTGGGTTACCCATGCTTACCGCACCACAGAACAAAGTATGTACATCCGTTCTCAGGATATACGTCTTCTCTGGCTGCTTGGCCTTGAATGGAATCTTACCTGGTTCGAACTCAGGAATACCCATGTTCACCGTGATCAGGTCATTCTCTTCAATTTTGAGAACCATTTTACCTTTCTTGGTGCTGACGTTGATACTGTACTTATTCGTTAAGCCTTTCATGCGAACGAATCGTGCAAAACAACGAGCCCCATTACCACACTGCTCCACTTCACTGCCATCCGCATTGAATATGCGGTAATGGAAATCAGTTTCAGGATCATAAGGAGCCTCAACCACAAGTAGCTGATCGAAACCCACACCAGTGTGACGATCCGCCAAACGGCGGATCAAATCTGGAGAAAAGAAAATATTTTGAGTAATGCAGTCCACGACCATGAAATCATTGCCCAAACCATGCATTTTAGAAAAGTGGAAGTGCATAACGCTTAAAATTACTCCGGAAGAATGTTTTCAAGTTCCCATAGACTCGCAAGCTCTTCACGCTGACGAACCAAATGAGTTTTATCGCCATCAACCATCACTTCAGCCGCACGCGAACGAGTGTTGTAGTTAGATGACATCGCGAAGCCATAAGCGCCCGCAGAACGAACTGCTAGCAGATCACCTTCTTCAAGAACAAGGTCACGATCTTTACCTAGGAAATCACCCGTCTCACAAATTGGGCCAACCAAATCGTAAGTCACGGCTTCACCCTGTCTCGGGCTAACTGGAACAATATCTTGCCAAGCTTGGTAAAGCGCTGGACGCATCAGGTCGTTCATTGCTGCATCGATGATGGCAAAGTTCTTGTGTTCGGTTGGCTTGAGGAACTCGACTTTTGTTAATAATACACCAGCGTTAGCAGCAATCGCTCTTCCAGGCTCGAAAATCAGCTCTAGATCAGAATGATTCTCTAGGCGAGCCAATAAGGCTTTCGCGTAATCTGAAGGCTGTGGTGGTAATTCATCACGGTAAACCACACCCAATCCGCCACCGACATCAAGGTGTTTGATGTTGATACCATCAGCTCGTAGTTGGTCGATCAGTGCAAGCAGGCGATCGGTAGCATCAATGAAAGGTTCGATATCCGTTAGCTGAGAACCAATGTGGCAATCAATACCATGAATAGACAAGTTATCGAGTGTTTGTGCAAACGCATAAACGGCTGGAGCACGGTCGAAAGCAATACCAAACTTGTTATCACGCAGACCAGTAGAAATATAAGGGTGAGTGTTGGCATCAACATCTGGGTTGATACGCAGTGAAATTGGCGCTTTAACACCAAGCTCACCAGCAACTTTATTCAGTCGCTCAAGTTCTGGCTCAGACTCTACGTTGAAACACTTAATGTTCAACTCAAGTGCGCGCTTCATTTCAGCAGCTGTTTTACCGACACCAGAGAACACAACTTTTGCCGGATCGCCACCAGCAGCTACTACACGCTCTAACTCACCGCCAGAAACAATGTCAAAACCTGAACCCAAACGAGCCAAAGTATTCAACACGCCAAGGTTCGAGTTAGCTTTAACGGCATAACACACCAAGTGCGGATGCTCACCAACCGATGAGTCAAACGCGTTCCAATGACGCTCTAATGTTGCACGAGAGTATACATACAGCGGCGTACCATATTGCTCTGCGAGTTGTGAAAGTGCGACGTCCTCAGCCCAAAGCTGGCCATCTTCCTGATAGTTGAAGTAATCCAAAGTTCTTATCCCTTATAAATAACGATTTCTGCGTGTTTCACTTATTGTGATTGTTCAGTCTGCTGAACTTCATCAGGATCGTATAACGGACCCGTTTGACCACAACCAGAAAGTCCAATAACGGACACCATAAACAGAGCGGTAATTAATTTTTTCATTTTGCATATCGTGATTATTAACTCAATGCCCCCTATAATCGCACCACACTCAGGAAAAGCAATAGGATAGAAAGGATGAACGAGACTGAATTTCATCAACTAGTCGATATACAGATGCAAAACATCGAAGAAGCTATCGACGATTCAGAGGCAGATATTGATTACGAAGTGACTGGTAACGTGATGACGCTCGAGTTTGAGAACCGCAGCCAAATCATTATTAACCGCCAAGAACCAATGAAAGAAATCTGGTTGGCGTCTAAATCTGGTGGCTTCCACTTTAAATTAATCGACGACAAGTGGACATGCTCTAAGACGGGCATGGAGCTGTTTGAGATGGTAAAAGAAGAATGCGTGAAGCACGCAGGTGAAGAGATCGATTGGGTCTAATCATTTGTAAGCAAAACTAAAAAGGAGTGAATCAATCACTCCTTTTTTAATATCAATCAGTCTCAATAAGCCTAGATGTTGACTATCTTTGAACTCCGAGAAGACAAGGTAGCGTCGTTACGGTAAGGCACAACATAAGATTTACCCTCTTCAGGGTGCACGATCTGGTAGTACTGAGGGAGATTGAAGTTAATCAACTTAGACGACATCTTCGACTCATCTTTTACCGATGTGTAGAAAGAATTCACGTTCGCGATCATCTCATCTTTTTCACCATTGTACTGGTGATACACCTCTACTTGATTCGACTCGTCCAATACATAGATATTGAAACCTTTATCGGTATCTTCAAAGAAGAACTGAATTAAACCCTCACTCGCAAAACCATCCACCACTTCTGGCAGTTGATACTCCTGCTCTTTATCGAGCATCAGTAACGGTGAACCTTTCAACTTATTGGTTGAGATACTACGGTAGAAATCAACCGAGTTTTCCAACATCTGTACCGATACACCACGACGCTCGAAGAACAGACCAAACATCTTATTAGCTAAACGAATAGCCTTAAAGCGGCGACGCTTCTCTGGTTCAATCGGTTTCAATCGTAAGTCGATACACTCAGCAAGCAGTTGATACACCATATTACGCATCACACCACGCAGGTTTTTGCTGTAACAGAACACATCCACCGACTCTGGCGGCAACGCATCTTGGTGCATTTTGCCAAGAACCGTTTTAAGTGCATCCAGCATTGCTGTATCACCTTGGAAATGAAGCGTACGTACTTCATGCCAAGAGTTACGATAAACCAGATCGACACTGCCGACTAAGCTCTTACCTTCTTCACCAAAGCTGAAGATATCAGCATTCTTGAGGTCCACTTTTAATGCACGACCACTTAACTCAGAAGTTGGGTCATTTTCAAAGTTGATGAACATCGCGAGCTGGCTTATCTCACACGGACTCGCCAGTGCTTGCATACTCGGGCGACGCTTACGCAAAGAAAACGTATTACGCAGATCGCTCACCATTTGATAGAACTTATCGATATCAATGTGAGCATCACGCACCACAGAGTGCAAACGCGTCGACTCCGTAATCAAGCCATTAAAGAATGACCAAGCAACCAGTTTACTCAAGTACTCATGGTGCTCAAGTGAAGGCTGACCAAGAATACGATGCGCTACCAATGGCTGCTTATACAGGTACCAGCCGGCTTTATTCGACTGACCCTGACGAACTTCGATAAAGCTCAAGTCTGGTTCATGCAGATCAGGAGAGATTTGCGGATTCAGTAACGTCACTTTACCTGGCAATACCTCAAACGCAGCGTAAAGCTTACGCGCCAAAATACTAATATCTTGTGGGCTAATTGCAGAAGTGATGTCGTTGCGACGCGCAAATTGAATCAGATTACGATAGCTCAGCATCAAGGCATCAAGCAGTGCATGGTGTACCACTTTAACCTGCTCAACCTTCCAGTTACGGCGGTTATCGAGCTCAGCAATGGTTTCATGTCCCCAATTCCAAGACTTAGTCATCTCAGTTAAGGCTTCACGACGCCACGCAACAGAACCAATGCCCGCATCTCGTGACAACTTCTCGTGGGTCTTAAGGTAGAAACAACGTCTCACCAAGTCCAATCGAGTGTGGTCGTTAATGCGTTCTAGATAGCGCGTTACCTTCTCAAGCATCAGATAGTAGCTATCCATGCCATACAGATCCGGTTCATCCGCGAAGAAGCGACGCTTGGTATCAATACTCAGCAGTTGAGTGTTTGGGTATTCCCATGAATAGGCTTCTAACAGGATCGCCTTTAACACCGATTTATACGGAGAGTCGATACTCTTATAAAGCTGCCATAAGTTTGAACCAAAGTACTCTTCAGCGGGAATACGATTTAGCTTACCGAAATCGATCCACTGCGAGCAATCAAGATAGCCGTCCTGACATAAACCTTGAACATACTCGTCGTAGCACTCTTCCATTTCAGGCGGAATGATTTGCCACAACAAACGTTGACCGGCTAAACGAACCGCTGAGCGATAGAACTCATCAAGCAGTAACAAGTGCTGTGAAGAACCACAGTTATCACCGGTCATCTCTTCCGAATGATTCGAACGGAAACGCTGTTCATCCATCAAGAAGAAGTTAGCTTCCACACCTAAGGTCTCAGCCCAATCGGTAATAAGCAAACACTTGTTGGTCAAGCTATCACGAGATGCGCCATCCATATCTGGAGAAACACACACCCAGATATCAAGATCACTTGAGGTACTTTGCCCAATAGAAGAAGTACTACCCATGGTGTACAAGCCAAGGATTGCAGGTTCAGCAGCCTCGGTAAGTTTGCCACCCAGCGTTAATTCGGTATCAGAGACAAATTGCTTTTGGAATTCATTAAGCGTGAAGCTACGAATTCCAAAAGGAACTTGTTGGTCATAATAACCCGGCATCATCGGGTGATTGAAGTGAAGCAGTGCGGGAATAAGGTTGAAAACTCGCTGGCCTTGCACATTCATCAACGCCAACGCACGATCAATGCGCTGCTGATTTAGATTGTCTAATCGTTGAATCAAAGTTTGAGTGTAAGCCTGCAAGGTAAGTCCTTGGTTTGAGGTTAAGTGCAGTTCTGTTTAGTTACTGAACGAAAGCAGCAACAAAACGTGATCAATTTAACACTTTTACCCTTAGTGGTAAAGCAAAGGAATCCGTCATACTGGTCAATTCCTTGATGACAGAAAGTTAAACTCACGGCGCCGTAGTGTCCTCTTTATTGACTATTTCTAATAATAGCCCATGTTTCAAATGAGATACCAATCACACTATTTTGGTGAACTAATGAAAATCTCTCAGCTATCAAAGTATCGAATGATCAAACAGTAAGAATTCTCGCCTCATAATGGTAGGATTAGGCTATTACAGAACCTATATCGGAACCACCATGACAAATTCAGCACCAATCCGTATCGCGACCAGAAAAAGCCCTCTTGCCCTTTGGCAGGCATACTTTGTAAGGGATGCACTGCAAGCTGCTCACCCTGGTTTAGAGGTTGAGTTGGTAACTATGGTGACCAAAGGTGACATCATCCTCGATACTCCGCTTGCTAAAGTTGGCGGTAAGGGCCTGTTCGTTAAAGAACTTGAAGTAGCAATGCTAGAAGGTCGTGCTGACCTAGCAGTTCACTCAATGAAAGATGTCCCAGTAGACTTCCCAGAAGGTCTAGGTCTGGTGACGATTTGTGAACGTGAAGATCCTCGTGATGCTTTCGTTTCAAATACCTACAACAATATCGACGAGCTACCACAAGGTGCCGTCGTGGGTACATGCAGCCTGCGTCGTCAGTGTCAATTACTTGAGTCTCGCCCTGACTTAATCATCAAAGAGCTGCGCGGCAACGTTGGTACTCGTCTAGGTAAACTCGATGATGGTCAATACGATGCGATCGTACTGGCTGCTGCTGGCCTTAAGCGTTTAGAGCTAGAAGAGCGTATTCGCAGCTTCATCGAACCAGAACAGTCTCTACCAGCTGTAGGCCAAGGCGCTGTTGGTATTGAGTGCCGTCTAGATGATGAACGTCTAATCAAGCTTCTTGAGCCGCTGAATCATAAAGACACGGCTGATCGTGTACTTTGCGAGCGAGCAATGAACCTTACTCTAGAAGGTGGTTGCCAGGTGCCTATCGGTAGCTATTCACTATTAGATGGCAACAACATCTGGCTACGTGCATTAGTTGGTGAACCGGATGGTTCGAAGATGGTTCGTGGTGAGATCTCTGGTCCTCGTAAAGACGCAGAAGCGCTTGGCGTGACTCTAGCAAATCAATTGCTGGATGATGGTGCAAGAGAAATCCTAACCAAACTCTACGCTGACCAAGAATAACCATGACTGTGTTGGTGACTCGCCCCGGTTCAGAGGGGCAATCGCTTTGCCAACAACTAGCGGATGAAGGAATTCAAGCAATCCATCATCCGCTGATTCGTATCGTTGATAATCCAAACTCTTCGGATTTAAGCACCCAGCTTAATAACAGCGATATCATTATTGCAGTCAGTCACCACGCCGTGACCGCTGCTCAAAACATCCTTTCGAAAACCTCATCCATTTGGCCCACTTCGCCGCTTTATCTTGGCGTTGGTCAAAAAACTGCGCACGTTTTAAGCAAAGTCTGTAAACAAAAAGTAAACTACCCTCAAGTTAGTGATAGTGAACATCTTCTTAAACTTACTGAACTTAATGGCGTAGAAAATAAGTCCGTTTTGATACTACGTGGTAATGGTGGGCGTGAGCTCATTAGAGATTCCCTACTCAATCGAGGTGCACAAGTCTCTTATTGTGAGACCTACCGTAGAGAATATATTCCCATTAGCGACCACAATACCTATCAAACATGGATAAACAAAAAAGCGTCCAAAGTTGTCATCACTAGTCAGGAACAATTGGAGTATCTCTGCTCAATTACCCCTGATGAGTATTTGGCTTGGCTGTCAACAAGACATCTATTTGTCCCAAGCCAGCGCATTGTAGAACGAGCACAACAACTCGGTTTCTCGAACGTGACCAATACTCACAGTGCTACGAACCAAATATTACTGGCTGCTCTCCGGCCCTAGCTAGAAACAGGAAATAAGCATGACAAGCAAAAAAAATAATGAGCATATTGAACCTGAAAAGAAACAAGACACTCAGCCAGTTGTTGTTGAAAGCGAAAAAGCTGACTCTACAGAGACAAAACAATCTGAACAGAAGCTCGATGCCTCTGTCTCAAATACCGCTAATAATGAACAGCCTCAAGCTGAGCATAAAGAGCAAATAGAGAAAGCAGAAAAGCAAGGTAAGCGCGGTGTCAAGCTAGGTGCTATTGCGATCGCTATTTCTATTATTTTCAGTGGCGGTATCGCATTTCAAATGCAGCAAAAGAGTGCTGAGTACTCAGCTCAAATCGCCACTCTTCAAGCGCAACTTCAGAATACCCAATCTGCAGTAAATAAAGACCTGCAAACCATCAAGCAAGAGACTATCCAAGAAGCGTCGCACGCGGTGGAGAAAACTCAGGTAGTACAGTCTCAACAGCAAAAGAGCATTCAAAGCCTACAGTTAGCAGTGGCTGACGTTAAAGGTCGCCGCCCGAATGACTGGTTACTTGCCGAAGCCGATTACCTTGTGAAACTAGCAGGACGTAAACTGTTTCTAGAGCATGATGCCGTTAGCGCAACTAAGTTAATGGAAAGTGCCGATCAACGTATCGCAGCACTGAACGACCCTAGCTTAGTGTCACTGCGTCAATCAATGACCAATGACATTACCAAGCTTCGCACTATTCCTCTGATCGACCGTGATGGCTTAGTTCTACGCATCACAAGTCTTCAGCAGCAAGTCGATTCGCTGCCACTTGCCAATGCTATTCTTCCAGAAGCCGCAATTGTTGAGAAAAAAGCAGTATCGCAAGATATTAATGATTGGCAAAATAACCTGATGACGTCGATGAAAGACTTCTCAGAAAACTTCATCACATTCCGCAGTCGTGATGGCGAAGTTATCCCTCTACTTTCTCCTGAGCAACACTTCTACCTGCGTGAAAACATCAAAGGTAAATTAGAGACCGCTATTCGCGCCGTCTACAAAGAGCAAGGTGAACTCTATAGTGTAGCTCTTAATACCGCTAGCGAGTGGTCGAAAGCGTACCTAAACCAAGATAACAACTCAGTGATTGAATTTGAGAAAGCGATTAAACAGTTAAGTGAACAGAACATCTCTGTGAAATACCCTGTAAAGCTTGAGTCTCAGAATGAGTTATCAGATGTGATACGTGAGCGCCTACGACGTGAAGTCACCGTTATGACCACGGAGGAAAAATAATGATTCGTTGGATTTTTCTTTTTCTCGTTCTCGGTGCTGGGTTAATTGTTGGTACTCAGTTCTCTGGTCAACAAGGCTACGTTCTGATCTCAATTGCCAATAAGACCATTGAGATGAGCGTGACAACACTGGTTATCTTTGTTATTGCTCTTCTAGCTGCTCTGTTCGGCTTAGAGTACTTGTTTAAAAAGCTTATGTACGCAAGCTCGACAACTTGGAACTGGTTCAGTGTTCGTAAACTGAAACGCTCTCGTCGTTATACCAATGAAGGCATCATCAAACTTCTTGAAGGTGACTGGAAAGGCGCAGAGAAGAAGGTAACTCGTTGGGCTAACCACCACGACATGCCGCTGCTTTGTTATTTAGTCGCTTCTCAAGCGGCACACGAACAAGGGAATACGGGTGAACGTGACAAATACATCGAGCTCGCTAGCCAGCAAGACAACTCCCTACTGGCGGTAGAGCTAACTAAAGCAAAACAACAGATCAGTGAGTCAAACTACGAAGCCGCATTCGATACACTTTCTACCCTAAAAGGCACATACCCTAATAACACTGCTGTACTTGGCCTGTTAAAAGCCACCTATATGCAACTTAAGTTATGGCAGCCATTGCTAGAATTAACGCCGAAGTTAGTAAAGAACAAACTTCTAACAGATGATGAGCAGCGCGAATTAGAACAGAAAGCACAATGTGGTTTACTTCATGATGTCGCGCAACAGCAAGGTAGCGAAGGTTTAATTAGCCATTGGAACAAGCTTTCAAGAAAGCAGAAACAAAGTTCGTACCTTGTATCATGCTTTGTGAAACAACTGATTGCTCGTAAAGCTGACACAGAAGCGTTCACAGTGATCAAAGAGAACATTGCAAAGAGTGGTTCAAATGAGCTCTACATGTTGCTTCCAGAGCTGAACCTAGCCGATCACCACCCAGTAGTGGTTATGCTAGAACGTGCAATCAGTAAAGACAGTGATAATGCTGAAGCACACAGCGCGTTGGCTCAGTTCTACCTAAGAGAGCAGAAGTGGGCAGAAGCACAAAGCCACTTTGAGAAAGCGCTAGCACTTCGTTCAAATGTTTCAGATTACGGATATCTATCTGACGCACTAGAGAAGCAAAACTTAACGAAAGCAGCTCACGAGGTTTCTCGTAAAGCGCTCGCTCTAGTTCAACCCGCTTAACTCGAAGCAACTCAAACGAAGCCGATGCCCAGCATCGGCTTTTTTATATCTGTTGTTTATCCCCAGATAACCGCAACGATACTTATAAACCATAATCTATCGAGCCCTTACTCGCATTCCCCACCAAACCAAGTGTATTAAAGTAACTATGAAATTGTGCGTTAGGGCCTCCAAAACACACATAGAACTACTTTAATTGTGTCTGTATGTAGTTTACGATTTTTATAAACAAGCTCTTAGAAGAGATTCAAGAGGAATCATAGAGAAAAGTGACACCTTTAAGCCCAAGAGTAAATGGAGATCACCTTGAGAAAAGGCGTTTAAAGATATTTACCCGCAGACAGATGCCCACTTAAAGTCACGCTGAATTAACAAAATAGCCATCAATAGTCCAACTATAAACCGTTATAACCGAGGCTTCACGTAACGGCCCTGTAGATTCATTCATGAAGTAAAAGGGATAAAGCAAGAGTTACAGACCAACAAAACCTTGTTATTAAAAACGAAGCATCTTTATCAGCCAGTTAAAATTAATAGGAAGTAAAGATCTCGGAGACAGATAATAAAACTCAGATATCGGAAACGACGAAAGCCTAGTTGTCAAACTAGGGTTTCTAATACGTAATGAAGGGAGTAGCGAGAACGCTAAACGCAGGGTCGCCAATTTAGGACTAAACCTTTGTGGGACTGATTCTGCTAGAGAAAAACACTTTTCTTCAAATGTAAAAAAGCCCTGCTATTGCTAGCAGGGCTTTTCTAATAAGTGGCGGAGTGGACGGGACTCGAACCCGCGACCCCCGGCGTGACAGGCCGGTATTCTAACCAACTGAACTACCACTCCGCAGTGGAATACTTGTCGTCGCTGACAAGTGTTCAAATTTAAAGCCTGGCGATGTCCTACTCTCACATGGGGAAGCCCCACACTACCATCGGCGCTATTGTGTTTCACTTCTGAGTTCGGCATGGAATCAGGTGGG
>NZ_JAUJED010000028.1:0-1230 GCF_030442075.1 Vibrio sp. TMPB1044
GTTTCCCATCGACTACGCCTTTCGGCCTCGCCTTAGGAGTCGACTTACCCTGCCCCGATTAACGTTGGACAGGAACCCTTGGTCTTCCGGCGAGGGAGTTTTTCACTCCCTTTATCGTTACTCATGTCAGCATTCGCACTTCTGATACCTCCAGCAGCCCTTACAGACCACCTTCAACGGCTTACAGAACGCTCCCCTACCCCACATACCCTAAGGTACGTAGCCGCAGCTTCGGTGTATAGCTTAGCCCCGTTACATCTTCCGCGCAGGCCGACTCGACCAGTGAGCTATTACGCTTTCTTTAAATGATGGCTGCTTCTAAGCCAACATCCTGGCTGTCTGAGCCTTCCCACATCGTTTCCCACTTAGCTATACTTTGGGACCTTAGCTGGCGGTCTGGGTTGTTTCCCTCTCCACGACGGACGTTAGCACCCGCCGTGTGTCTCCCGGATAGTACTTACTGGTATTCGGAGTTTGCAAAGGGTTGGTAAGTCGGGATGACCCCCTAGCCTTAACAGTGCTCTACCCCCAGTAGTATTCGTCCGAGGCGCTACCTAAATAGCTTTCGGGGAGAACCAGCTATCTCCAGGTTTGATTGGCCTTTCACCCCTAGCCACAAGTCATCCGCTAATTTTTCAACATTAGTCGGTTCGGTCCTCCAGTTGATGTTACTCAACCTTCAACCTGCCCATGGCTAGATCACCTGGTTTCGGGTCTAATCCTAGCAACTGTACGCCCAGTTAAGACTCGGTTTCCCTACGGCTCCCCTAAACGGTTAACCTTGCTACTAAAATTAAGTCGCTGACCCATTATACAAAAGGTACGCAGTCACACCACGAAGGTGCTCCTACTGCTTGTACGTACACGGTTTCAGGTTCTATTTCACTCCCCTCACAGGGGTTCTTTTCGCCTTTCCCTCACGGTACTGGTTCACTATCGGTCAGTCAGTAGTATTTAGCCTTGGAGGATGGTCCCCCCATATTCAGACAGGATATCACGTGTCCCGCCCTACTCGTTTTCACTGATGATGAGATGTCGATTACGGGGCTATCACCCTTTACTGCGGCACTTTCCAGAGCCTTCATCTGTCTCATTAAAAGCTTAAGGGCTAATCCAATTTCGCTCGCCGCTACTTTCGGAATCTCGGTTGATTTCTCTTCCTCGGGGTACTTAGATGTTTCAGTTCCCCCGGTTTGCCTCCTGTTGCTATGTATTCACAACAGGATACTT
>NZ_JAUJED010000029.1:0-81596 GCF_030442075.1 Vibrio sp. TMPB1044
CGCTGCTTTATTCAGAGCCTTAGGGTCGTCTGGTGATACAAACGGTTCACTCTTATCGCGGTGAACAGCGCTTCATGCGACTTCACGTCGCACGGACAATTCCGTGTCAGTGACTTTTCTAAATTAGTATTTAATGAATAACTACAGGTATAACAAAGTAATTGTTGAGCGCTAATAGGAAGGATTGGTTTATGGTGTGAAAGCAACTGAATTCATATAAAATAGCATAACTAATTGATTCCTATATTTATCAGAGGCAAAGATGAAAAAAACTTTAATTGCAATCAGCTGTACAGCGATCATCGGTGGTGGTGCCTTCGTTGCCAATAACATGTTGATTAAGAATGCAGCAGAAACTGTGACCAGTGAAGTTGAAAGCTCACTAATTGGACTAAAAAACCAATTCATTGATGCCCAACTGATCGATACGGAAATCAACAATAACAATATCAAGCAGAATTTCGCTATCTACATAAACAATGGTTCAAAAAGACTTCCTGAACCAATCTACCTAAGCCACACAGCAACGGTTGCGCCATTCGGACTTAGCGTTGAAGGTAATTTTAGTCTCCCGAAGGATAAAGGACTTACCTCAACGTTAATCAGAGAGATAGCAAGCTTAAATGAAAGCATAAAATACACATTCGATACCAGCAATCAGTCTTTAGATCTACAAAGCAACTTCTCACTCGGAGAAATCAATACAGGCCGCTCAAGCAACTTCAAACTTGGCGATGTTGAGATTCTGTTTAAAGGCAATAAAGAAGCCTTCACTACATCCACAAAAATTGACGGAATTAGAATCTCTGAAAGAAGAGAACAAGCCTATATAAACGGCATTGAGCTTAAGTCAAATATCACCAATGACACCCATAATACTGAAATAATTGCAAATGATGGAGGTTTCAACGATCGATCTGGTGGATTTAGCTTCAAAGACGCGAAGTTTCATTCAGCAATTACAATTGAAGACAATACGAGCCTGAAGCTTGATTGGAAAGTTGACTCACTAGATCTTCAATCTCCAAACATTACCCAACTATCGAACAAACTTGGCTTAAGTGGTGAGATTAAAGGAGTTAATACTCAAGAGCTTAATAGCTTCATCGGTTTGATTGAAAGAAATCCTACAGAGGAAACAATTGAGGCTGCTTTTAAATCCATAATAGGTAATGGGATCAAATTCGAGAATATCAACATCTTCGTTAATGACTCAAGTTCCGATGGAGAAATTGAAATAATGCCTAAAAATTATAAAGGCTTAACTAACCGAGAATCAGAAGAGGCATTTGAGAAGTCCCTTAAAGTTGACTTCAATGTCACTATCACACCAAAGCTAGTTAAATTACTTGAAATCAACCAAAACGCATTGGACAGACTGTGGAACGAAGAAGAGTCAGGTAACTACACCACAACGATCAAGCAATCACTTGGGAAGAAATTCATCAATGGCGTCGAAGCGAACTAACATTTCGTTCAAAAGTCTATTGCCGCCTTGCCATTTGAACATGCTAGGCGGCATGAATTCTCAGCTAAAGTACCAAAAGTACTCCATATATCGTAACGCCTTTCTTCACCGCATAAAATTAACTCAAAAGTTTTAAATATCCCTATGGTCGATACTGCATATCTGAGAAATTCTGAAGGGTAGACTCGGTCGGATTACCTCTTATAGGGTTAATATATATAAACACGATATTTACGATCTCGAACTCTAACCAACAATGGGGCAGAATTGAGCTAACTATGTCAGCCAGCTCAAGGTTGGACAGAAGCTTTTTCTAATTTAGTAAATGATGCATTATCTCAGGTATGGGGGATACATCAGAAGAGCACGACCTTAGAGGCTAAGTTCATTAGTCACTTATGAGAAGTGAAAAAGCCCACTAGCAGGGCTTTTGTTGCAAGTTGCCACATATGATGCAATGCGCTACAATTGGCATCAACAAACAAATGACCATCGACCAAGGTAATACATATGGCTACTACAAGCGTTAGACTTGATGAGAGCCTAGTAGATAGAGCTGCAACCATTGGAACAGCTTTAAATCGAACGACCCCCAAGCAAATTGAGCATTGGGCGAAAATAGGCAAGATCATGGAGGATAACCCTGACTTAACCTACGAGTTCGTACTGCAGGCAATCATCGCTAAAGCCGAATTAGAGCACGGGAATACGACCTCTTATGAATTTAGCGAAAGTATCAAAGATTGAGCAAACTACGACATTTGCCAAGACCGTAAAAAAGCTACACAAAAACCAGAAACAAGATCTAGATAAAGCAGTGAAAGAGGTTATAGAAAACCCTTTTATTGGCGTGATGAAGAAAGGCGATTTGTCTTTTCTTAGGGTGCACAAGTTTAAGATGAACAAGCAGCTCACCTTGCTTGGGTACAACTACGATGAAGACGGGACGTTAGTCCTGACCTTAATGGCGTTGGGCAGTCATGAAAACTTTTATCGAGATGCATCCAGAACATTTAGATAACCAAAGCCTCGCCAAGCGCGAGGCTTTTTTGTGCCCCTCAAACACCTACAAACTGATCGAAAAAAAACTTAAGGTTAGCTAACGCTGAAGGAAAGGTGGAATCTACCCCCCGTGAAACATCACGGGGATTAACAGCATGAGAAGAGTGGATAAGTTTTAGTATGGTAAAAACCCATGAACAGGGTGTGAATGAGTAAAAGGTCTAACCAATAATGGGGCACTTCTGAGTTACAAGTGCTAACTATGAAGGAACTGACATAAATGTGTTTCAGAAATTTAATATTAGCGATTCATAGATAACTTTTATGAGGCAGATTTGCCAATTAGCACGCCTTCTTACAGTGCGCACTTTGTCTGATTATGTTTAATGGTGCATATCTTATAAATGTAGTGCAACCTCTTGTATTTAGAGGTTTTATCATTGAAGTATCGCGAAATGAGTAAGAATTACATTTTTCGAGAGTTAGAGTGCCAAATGACAAAGGAAGAGGTCGCTGAACTGTGTTTTAAATCTGTGAGAACTGTCACAGGTTGGGAACTAAGCATTAGTGAAGATTGGGTACAGTTCAAAATGTTATACGACAGAATGGAGTTGCCGACTGGTCAAGTAGTGAGGCCGCAGCAAATATTGGCAGGGATTGCGCTATTGGGGATTCAATCGGAATTAGAAATAAAAACGTCAACACATTTACTTGGCCTTGCTAGGGCAATAGCAAACATTAAGAAAATCGTTTAGACCTTAAGCGTCATAAACAAAGAAACCCAACTATGGAACAAACATGCCAAGCGTTGGGTTTATACCTTAAATGCTTTGTTGACCTGATTTTTTACAGCTAGAAATTATGTCCCATGATCTTAAATCAGCATGACACTGATAAACTTTTAGGCCTTGAAGCTCCCAGTTTTCCAGAATGTCAGATGAGAGTTTTGATTTTTCACCAATATGAACACTAACAACTGAATTTCGAGGAACATCCAAGCAATAGAGAGCTCTTTGGTTAAGTGGAATTTTATTCCATGTTCCAGAAGAGTTCTCGAACCCACCATATCTAGTTTTAGACCTATATGGAGTAGATGATATGTCTTTGACTACTCGAACCTCTTCCTCATACGCCCACTCTAACGACTTATACAAAAAAGCTCGCTTCAATAGGTTGTAGGTACTGCTTTCAAATTTAGCACCTTTTCCTACCGCCATCAGTTCACTACTAGATAGAAGTTCAAACATGTTATGAGGTTTTGTTGATGTATAAATCACTTCACCATACTGAACCGGAATCACGTTAGTTTCTAGGTCAGTGAACCCCGCTTTTTCAACGTCTATTCCAATTACTACGCCAGAATGTGATGCTCCATAATGTGCCCACATCAAGGCGTTGTGAGGTTGCCGAGTGAGAGAAAGTAAAGCGTAGTTCGCCTCTAGTTTGTTCCTTACTGCTCCAACCGAAAGTTCAAACGGTATATTTGGTGTTTCACGAAAACCAAAATAAGAGCCTTCAAAGGGGTCATTCAAGCTCTTTATTGAGCTAAATCCAAGGGATGAATTTGATATGATAGCTTTAGCTGCATCCAATGAAACATATTTGTACAAGATCAATGCTTGTTACTCCAACCCAGCGATAGTTCTGAGATCATTGTCATTAAGGAAAAATATTGGAGCCTCCATAGTGTCCTCGGAGGAAGTCATTACTGACAATCCAGAATATAAACCTCTAGACAATTGAAACTGATCATTTTCTGGCATTTGAAAAGGCTGAACATAACGGAAGCCATTATTTTCGTAGAAAGCAACTTTACTATCAGAGCATACCAAGCTGACACTACTCACTGAATCTGTTAGATTTTTTAAGATATTTGTGCCTAACCCATGATTTCTATAAGGTTCATGAACAAATATTTTGTGTAGATAAGCAGCTGGATGTTGAGGGTGAATAAACAATAAAGCAAATCCGTACATAGTTTCACCTTCATGCTGCACCGCAACTTTTAAATGTCCGGCGTTATAGCACTCCCTCAAAACATCGGAAATATAATCTAATGCTACTTTTTGCTTTTGTTCATCAAAATCAAATGCCAAAGAAACCATTACTGTTGATAGCATGATATCACTGAGCATTCCCTCAGCTTCAATTTTGAAGATTTCATCCAAGAAAAACTCCGGTTTTATTTCCATCACTACATCCCAATATTTAAATACAGAATTTTTCTGTCTAGTACTTTGTTGCAACGATTTTACTGGAAATTTTATTTATAAACAGTGATATATCAACATAAGCTCGATGATTAAATCAAACTATTTTGCATAGTTCAAAGCCAATAACTAGCGCGCAAGCTTGCAACTAGAGCAGGGTTGTGTGAGTGCTGATAGTTAGGTCGAATTTACCCCGTGATACATCTCGGGGATTAACAGCTAACAGCATTGGAAGAATTGATAACTATTAGTAGGGCAAAAGCTTATGAACAGGATGTGCAGGAGTAAAAAGTCTATCCAACAATGGGCCACTTCGTTCTAGAAATAGCTGTGCCGAGATTAATATTTCCAACCGTTAAATTGTAACGATTTAGGAATAGGGCTGTAGCAAGGGTATTCGGTTTGTAAGCCGTAGTTAATGACAGTTGCAGTGTCTACACTAAAAGCTGCTGCATAATTTCCTTGTCTAAAACCTTCTGGATCGATTTTGGCCGTTTTCTCTAACACCTTCCAGATGAGATCTACAATAAACTCTGGGTGACGTCTTGGGTCGAGCGCCATCGTGTCGCGCATACAGAACCAGCTGCCCCCCCCTAGTCGTTTTTGATTATAGGCATTGTCAAAATACGCAGTATGCAAACCTTGTAGGTAGGCGTTTAAACGTATGGATCCCACAGTGTCTGTTTCATCAATGTGCTGCAAGAAGTAGGGCAGTTTGGTGATGTCTGGCAGGTCTTGGGAATATGGTCTTTTATTTATTACCGCGAGCTCGTACTGCTCGTGTATCTCGCTCAGCAGTTGAGTGAGCTCAGGAGAGCGGGGTTGAGCTTGCACGCTCGCACAGGTAAGTAGCAGTAATGGTAAGACAGTTTTCATGGTCACTCTCCCTTTAGAACCCTGTTCATAATACCAGCACCTAGGTGGTGCATAAAGTTCTATTTTATGCACCGAGATCAATATTATGCTTTCGGTTTTTTTGTGTATCTTGGCGCTGATGGATAGGCTTGGTCGGAGGTGACGTATTCCGTCCTTTCGGGTGGAGTGACCTCCTCTTCGACTTGCGACGCGATGGTCAGTTTAATCATCGGCTCAGGTTTGCTGATGGGTTTCTGCGCCTCCTCTTGTTGATACCTCACTTCATCGGTTACACCATCAAAGCGCTCTTGATTAAACAGTCCGCCCGTTTCATTGTTGTGCAGCATAGCCGTGCGGGTAGCAGCCACGGTATCGACGGTACTACCCCATTCTTTCTCCATCGTGTTGTTTTGCTCCGGTGAGAGGGTAAGTGGCCCTGTCGGTGTGGTGGCTTGGTGCGCTTGGTTCATTTTGCCCACAATTTTTGCCGCATCACCATCGAGCCCCGCCATGGTGGCGAACGCTTCAGTGCGAGTGAATTCTTGCCAAGACTTTTTAGCATCGGCAATATCTTCCGGTTGATGGGCGGTCATTAGGCGTTGGACGTCTGGTTGTTTTAACTTCGCTGTCGTTTCCAAGTAATTCTGGAAGCCTTGAATCGCGTTGGCCGTAAAGCTGGCACTGCCAGAGTCTAAGCGCGTTTGAGTATTCGATAGGGCGTTCAAGTCCGATTGGCTTTGCATCACGCTAGCACCAAGAGATTTGGTGTTGCTGGCGTTAATCGCAAAATCATGCGCAAACTGCTCAACCGACGTTCGTGTGTCTTTATTATCCACCTGCGTGCCGGCACTGGTCACGGCATTGGCCCCTTCGGTGTATTGTTTCGTGGCTTGCTCAAGCTGCTGCTTTTGCTCGGTATTCATCTTGCTGTAAGCCGTACGTTCATCATCAGACCATTTCACGCCGCCACTGGCGCCTAAATTGAATGGCGATGCCCCTTTGCCTGTGCCTACGCCGCCCTCGAAGCCGCCATAGACACTTTGCAGGTAAGCTTGTGATTGGTCTTTCGTCCAACCCGTTTGTTGACTCACGCTGTTCACTGCCGTTTGCATGTCATTCATGCCTTGACTGACTTGAGTGTTAAAGCCACTGGTGCTGCCTTCACCGTAAGCCAGGTTTTTACTCACACTGTCATGCCAGCGGTCGCTCAGCGCGGCGCCTCCTTGGATAGTTTGACCCAGTTGGGTGCTATTTTGCTCTAGGTTTTGCGCTGTGTGACTACGGGCATTCGCCACACTCTCTTGCAGCATGCTTTGCGTGTTGGCGCTGATGTTGCCGCGACTGGTGGTTTGTGAGCTGTCGTAGGTGGTGCGCCCATCTCCGTGTTGTGTGGTCACCGAGCCGTCTGGGTTTTGGGTGTAGGTGTGGCCCTGGTTGGTTAGGGTATTTGTATCAAACTTATTGGCATGCGTGTTGTTCATGCTGTGGTTGTCAATCTGCATACTGCCAAAATCCAGATTACCCGTGGAAGCCGCAGCACTGGCTCTAGCATTGGTCGAGTTAATCATGCTCGATAGCTGATAGTTCATGCTCGACAGGACTTCTTGACCGCCTTTTAAAATCCCTTTGGCTATCATAGGGACGGCTACCATCAAGATACCGGTCATCCAGGCGAAGCGACTGTGAAGCTCATCCGCGGTATTCGCGTTGGAGAGCACCAGCCCTCCGAACTTCCCCGAGACATCCGTAGACAGAGACTCCAGCCCCCAAAGCTGAAAGCCGTTGATGATGGCAAACAAGGCTGGCCAAGTGGCCAAAAAGGCAAACGTGCCAAAATAGTTTTTGAGCACCATCATGGTTAAGCCAGGAATGACTGCCGCCCCGGCAACAAAGAAGCCCAAACACGCGAACAACATAAACATCATCGTATGGAGCATCGGCAAGTATTCTCTCGCCATTAAGCCCAATGACGCCCACATCGAGGTGGTTTGCAGTTTGTTGGTGGTATAGGCGTAATTGAGCGCGGCTTGCGTTGGGTCTAGGCTATCAAGGTTATAGCGCAGCTCGTTCATCAACATATTTTGTTTGATGGTGTTGGACGCGCTGGTACTGATGGCAAAAAATTTGTTGTAGCTGCGCTGCAACGATTGCACCACTTGGGGTTTATAACGGTCCGCGTCTTTGCCGAGCAATTGATGCGCTAACAAACTCATGTTTTTATCTGCGGCATCATTAAAGCGCTGCTTGATGATAGGGTAGGCTTCTTCGCACCGCTTGTAGGTGCTTTGACCGCCTCCTTCATCAAGAAAAAGGGCGCGCAGTGGGCTTTGCCTAACGCCGTCTAGAAAGGCAAAAATATCAGGCGCGGCAAAGAGTTCATCCCAGGTGTATTTCCCGTTGATTCTCACATCCCCAATCATGCAGTTATGAAAGTAGTCTCGCCAGAGCTTTTGTAGCGCCAACTCATTGATCCTGGATTGTCTTGAGAGCTGATAAAGCTCAGAGCCAAACAGCATCCCAGTCCGACCATAACGCTCATCGTCAGAGGTGGTGAAAATGCCTTCCACGCCTTCGGCCATCCCCACCATGATAGAAGAGAAAAAGTAAGTAGGCACGGCAACGAGGTAAGGGACATTATCCACCTTGTAAGCCTTACCCGGTTCCGTCTTATCGATGATAAGCATGTCGGCTTTCATATTGATTAGAAACAGGGGCACAGCAAAGAACACCACCATCCATTTGATGAGGTCTTTGGGATTCCGTGACAGCATGAAGATAAACAAACTGGTAACAAGCCCCAGCATCATGCACATCTGTAAGTAATCCCCAAAGGTATTGGTTCTAAAAAAAGTGGCCAGCGCATTAAAGGCTTTGTTGACCACTTCGCCGGAAGTGTAAGTGTAATATTCGAGTATCATAGGTCAGTTCCCATAAGCTTGCGCAGGTTTGGTGGTCGTGCTGATTTCATTTGTGCTTTGCAGCGCGGTTTTTCTCTGCGAATCAATCAGTTGATTGCGTTTGTTGAGCGCTTCAATGGCTTTATCGGCAAGCCCCGCGGTAAAGCGTTTGGCGTTATCGATATCACGAGTGATGAGGGCGATGTCATCCTGGCTGTTGTTGGTGTTGGCTAAGGATTGGCTGGCAACATTTAACATGCTCACGAGGTACTGATTAAGCAGCTCCACCGCTATCATTCGCGAGTAGTTGCTGGTATCGGGGGGTTGCTTGGCGGATAAGTCGTCAATAAAGAACTTGAGTACCGGCGTTTGAATCAGCTCCAGAAAGCCCTCTTGTTGACGCGTGAGTCTTTGGTCGGTGGCTATCTTTTGCAGTATCGAGTCCAGTTGTTTGCGTATCTGGTTTTGAATCCCGTTGGCTTGAGTGATGGAGAGGTTATTGCGCTTGGTAATGGTAATGCACGCATCAGGGGCTGTTTTGCGACACTGATAAACGTCAGACTTGCCCCCTTCGAGCAAGACATTGACCAGATTGTTGTTGTCGGTCAAAAGGCTAGGGTAGTAACGCGGGTTGCCGTCTTTGTCGTACACGTAAGTGCCTGACAAGCTCATCATAAATTGCGCTAGATTTTTGTCGGAGGACAAAAAAGCGTTATTCATGATCGCAGACCAGACCACGTTGTGATGAGTTTGGGTCATATCTTTTAGCGCTGGATCCTTTTTGGCGTTCGCTAATTGACCGGCCGCTTTGCCTCCTGCGCCACATTCCTGCTGACCTTGCACCCAATCCGAGAAGGCATTGTTTTGTGTGCCGAGGGCCGCGCAGACGTGCTTTTTGGTGGCGGGCAAAGCAAAGGCTGCCAGTCCACCGATGGACGCTTGCGCGGCTTCACAAGAGTTCACCGATTGATTGAGATATTTGTCGAGCCTGGCTTGGAGATTATCCAGGTTTTGTTTGAGCTGCGGCGCCCAGGTTTGCAGGGCTAAATTGACAATAAAAGGAGGAGCATTATGAATAATCGCTTTGCCCAGTTTCACCAGTTGGTCTGAGCTGATGTGTGAAAATCCTCCCATAAACATATCAATGCCAGAGCATCCCGTACTGATTGAAGGGACCGTGACGCTGACCAATTGTGCATCGACAATTTGATTACGCACAAACAAACTGCCACCGGTGTAGTAGTTGGCCGACTGCCCTTGGTAAGCCGTTGGGTTTGAGACGTTGGCGTTATACCCTGAGTTATCAAAAAAACGCGCCAGTGAGTGGTTGGTGTCGGCGTGGCTAGCGCTTGATAAGCTGATAAGAACGAAAGGAATAACTCGCTTATGCACCGAAACGGTGGATAAGTGGTGGAAAAGTGATCGCTTCATTGCAGCGCCTCCTGCACACGCGGATCGTTAAGGGCGTTCTGAATGCTATGAGCCAGCGTGCTTTCTGGGACGTCTCCAATGCTCAGACGTGAGAATTTACGGCTGTTGACGTTCATTAAAAAGGTCGCAGGCATGACCGTTTTCCTCTGGCCTGGAAAAAAGGTTTTGCCTATCTCTGGTGTGACAGGAATAGGGACCTCAAACCCTAGAATGCCTGGACCATCAACAGAGAAGGCGTAAACCGGTAATTGAAATCGTTCGCCAAGGCGAGTGATTTTAGGAGCTGTCTTATGGCAGTACGGGCAGGTGCTTTCAAAAAAGAACACCAGGGCATATTGGTTTTGCATAGCAGCATGTGCGGTGGTTGCATGAATCAAAAAAGCCAGCACAAGGGTACGAAGAAATGGCATAGCGCCTCCTGACGTTTTAGGAAGAAATAAAAGAGAGTGAACATCCTTTAAGAGAGCGGCATGGACGAAGTTGCTTTAAAAATCCGATTGCTCAAAATTGGTGGCGACGTTGTAAAAGCGTCCAATTAAATCATTTTGGCTTATCCAGCCGTACGCCAGTGGCTTCATCTCTCCAGTGCTTGGCTGCACCAAAATTAAGGCGGGCGTAAAAGGCACCGAGACTTTGCCTTGATTGTGGCGGTTTTCTTTGAGGTGAGTGATGAAGGTTCCGTCATTACTGATCCCAAGGAGCTCAAAATGGTATCGGTCAGCAAACGCTTGAATGGATGGGGCGAGTTGCTGGCTCAGTGTATCTTCCCCGTCATAGACAAAGAAAAAGCCCCATCCGTCTTGCTTCATATTTTCAACCGCCGCGGTTTTCTTCTTCTCCTCTAACTCTAAATACACCTGTCTTGCTGCTTGCTCGGTCGGATGGTCTTTGGTGTAAGAAAACTCCGGTCTTTCGAGCAGCAGCGCTTTAAAGGTCATGCCCAATTGGTCGGTTTGGTCCGTGATAAAATGATTTAACGCTAAAAACTTCGCGAGCTTGTCTTTATCTTTGGGATGAATGACCGCGTCGTTTTGCGCCTCAATATGCACAGAGTGAAACCAGTCCATCTGTTCGGTGGCCGATAGGGTTTTAGGGCTTGATACTGTGGTTTGCGTGTTGCTTGGTAGCGGCTTAGGTTTGGGTTTGTCGGGCCTTGCCTTAGGCTCGTTGTACCATCGCCACCCTAGAGGGGTTTCATGAGCCAGAGTGGGTGGGAGGTGGGCAAGCAGCGTTAGGGTAATGACGCAAAGCAGTGGATTTTTCATCATCATAGACCTTGGTTCAGTCGAGGTGGTTATCCGCCCGTGGCACTTTGAAGTCGTTTCTTGATTTCATCAAAGTTGGGGAGGTTGGTGTTGGCTCGCATTTCTGGGTAGAACTCTTTAAAATCAATGTGCTCAAAGTTGATTTGACCCAGTTCTTCGGGAGTAATGGCGGCGCAGGTGGGATTTTTTGCACTGCCTAACCGTTTACCCAGTTGCTGAATAGAGCCTTGCTCTTGAATGATTTTGGCCAGCTTGTTGTCGTAAACGCAGTAACTGCGCTTTTTACGTGTGCAGACACCCAGCACTTTCTTGGCGCAGTATTGCCCCACGTACAGGGTTAAGCCTTTCTCTTTGGCTTTCCCCAGCGCTTCTTCCGCTTCGCTGCATTTCGCTCCCAATCCTTGCCCCCATCCTGAGTCTTTACAACAATCGTTAAAACCCGCGAGTTTCTTATTGCACTTCATCGGCTTACCCGTGAATATTTTGGGTGGGTCTCCGATGTCTTTCACGGCTTCGGCAAGCCCCGCTAGCGCGGCGACGGACTTGTCAAAGTTGCCGTTAAGTTTGGGCTCGGGCACATAGCACTCTCCGTCAAGACAGAAGGAGTGCTCACCACATTGCAGGTCAGTGGCTCGGCATGTCTTCTCAGCACAGCTCTTTGTGACCTCTTGCTCGACGCACACCCCATTTTGCTTCAGGCTGCAATGTCGAGTTTGAGTCGTACAGTCTTTCGGGAGGTCCGCGCAGGTGTCAGGGCGGTCACAACGATGGTTAACCTGATATTTCCAACAGTTGAGCGTGGTGGGAATGCCATTCACCGAGCGTGTGGCTCGGCCTTCAAGACATTGCTGGCTAGTGACCTTGCACGAGTTCATCAGGCTGCATTGTGTTCGCCAGGTCATATTGTTCTTGATGCAGTTCCCCCCGGATAAAGAGAATCCGTTTGAGCAGCTCAAGGTGGCTTTTTTCGTTTGTGTGGTGGGTCGACAAATCTGGTAGCGTTTATGCCAGTATGCGCTCCATTGCCAGTTTAAGTTGATGGTATGTATTAACTCGCCAAGCGTGTAGCCTTGGTTGGGAGAGACTATCTTTCCATCCCAAAAATACGTGGTTTCTAATCCCGAAAAACCTCTTCTAGTCCCTGATTGCCTTACGTAATTGTCATTATTGTATCGGCATTGTGGGAGGGGGCGTTGGCAATCCCTCCCTTGTTGTGTCCAACCGGATGGACAGCGGTAGCTCACCTCACCGGTGCTCACGGAGGCAACGGGAACTTTTGTACAAGGCACATTGTTATTCGTTGGACGATGACACTGTTTAGGAATGTGTTCGATAAGGCACTGGGAGCCGCTATCACAATCCACATAGGCATTTGAGATGCCATGAGTGATTTCAAAAGCATTCTCTTGGCCAAGTAAGGCAAAGCGCATCGCCGGGTCGTATTTAACATCGGGTCGACCTTTATTGAAGTTCGCGTTGATGTCTTGAGCCAGTTCATTGGTCACAAACTCTGTCCCTTTTTGTGCATTGATCTCACTGTCTGACAGTGTGGATTCTTTTGGACTGCGGATCTCTTTTCGACACGTGGCGTCTTTGCAATAGTCATCGACATTGAGCGGGAGGGCATGAGGCGTGAGAGCTTGGCTTGCCGTTTGTTTCGCCCAATGAGCGCTCTCGGTAAAGGTGTGCTGTTCGCTGGCAAGCGAGATAGTGGATAAAAGACTGAGCGTGAGCGCAGTCCAAAGGTCAATGCGCATATAGAGCACCTCATCAAAAATTGGGGCGAGAGAGGGTTATTGGGAATAGAGCGTGCGCAGCAGCGGGTGAATGTTTTGCTGCGCATCCCCGGCAGCGAGGTAATCCAGAGCTTGGTAAAGTGAAATGTTGCCGTAAAGGATGTCGTAGTCACTGGTTTTACAAGGCTGCTTAGGTAAGCAGCGGTTTTTTTTAACCGAAACAAAGGCCGGTACGTGGTGAATATCAAATTGCTTAAACCAATCGGGGCTGATGGAAAAGCCGCTTTGAATGGGCGCCTTATTGGGTGAGCGTATCAAGGCCTCGATCCGCTTGACCGTGGCCGGAAAACCTTCGGGTAAGACACCGCGTATCACCAGTGGCACGCCTAAGTGTTCACTTTGCATCAGAAGCTGCTTGAGCGCGGTCTTGGGCATGGTGAGTGACACAAACACCATCACCCCTTTTGGGGCTTGGTCAGGGTGGCGCGTGGGCTTTTGTCTTCCTAGCAAGGGGGAAAGAGTCTCTTCTTTTATCAACTCTTGAACCTTGCGGCTGAGAGTCAGCGCTTCTTCTCGATAAGCCTGGGCTTTATTTTGTATGTCGTCCGTAGGCCACGCCTTCGCCGCCTCCGGTTGTTGAGTCATTTTTTGCTCAAGCTTGGCAAAAGCTTTGAGCTCTTGCTCCGTGTAAGCTTGGGTGGGTAACGCGATAAAAAAACACAGAAAAACAAGAGAGCGCCTAAAGGTGCTCTCAAAAGATGGAATGGTCATAGTAAACTCTTCATTATGGCCGCTGAAAGGGTGGGTAGAGGGTGTGAGCGTTTTGGCAGCTGATTGACTGCCCCTGACGAGCATTGAGATCGCGACAAAACGAGAAGCAAAACTGCGAGAGCGGGAAACAGCAGTAAATGTGCTTGTGGTTGGCGAGATCTATTTTTAAAAAATCGGTAAGGGAGTCAGGGTGACTGGCAATGAATAGGTCAGTCTCATTTTTGTGGGTAGGTCTGGGCATCATCGCTTCACCTTATAAAAAGACACAGTTGCGCTTTCGCCATTGTACAAAACCAAAGTTATCCCCTGTGACCGGATTGTCATGGCCGGCTTCCCAGAGCGTGGTCGTGGTGGTGTACGGGTGACACCAGGCGGCATCGGGAATAGGGCCCGACATTTGATACCGATAACGAGATTTTGGCAAAATAGGATCGGGATATTGATAACAAATCGCGCCATCTTCGCCGCGCGTCTCCCAGATGATCCCTTGTCGATGCAGTTTGTAGTTAAGCTTTTGCATCAAGAGTGTCGCCGCCTGGATGGGCGTGTCTCGATAGTTGGTGGTGCCAGTAAGCGGATAGGCACTGCCCTGTGAGCCTAAACACCAAAATAACGCATCAATAGGTAAGGCCGTGTTAGTGGAGGTCAACATGGCTTCGGGCACGCACGCAAGCTGAGCCACTAGGTTACCAAACAGTAACGCTTCGGGATTGAGAATGAGTGATAACTCATCGTCGTCCCAAAGTGGGTCAATTTCCGTCATGTAGGCAACATCAAACACATCTGTGGCCATGCAGGCGGTGGATTGCATCAGTTGTAGCCAATAAATGATGGGGTACTTATACCAATGGGCGTGATAAAAACCTCCGTCACTGCTGTCACTGTCACGAGCGGTCACGCGACCACCGATACGCTGAGTGTTGGCGCCTGACATTTGCACGCCCATGTTCACCATACAATAAGGGACGCGCGTGATATCGGTTAAGGCATAAGGCTCCCAATAGCCAATGTTGATGCCGATTTGCACAAAGATAGGCGGCGGTTTCGGGCAATAAGAGATAGGCATTGTGGGGTTATTGGTATCTGGATATTTGGACGGCATGACTGTGGATGAGCCTATTGTCATCGGGAACAAACAATCCCAACAAATATCGGTAATGGGGTTAATAAAACGGCTTTTACACGCCGCACTGGCTGCTAGGGTTGATGGGGCAATAAAAACCAATAGGCAGCACAACAGTAAACGCAAGTGTCGTTGAGTCATGGTGGGGTCCTTTTTCCACGCAGAGCGTGGGACTCCTTTTGTCTCGACAACAGGCTTCGCCACATTATCGCAGCCAAAAGCGAGCTTGGTTAATAGAAAAAGAAGTGATATTGGAAGCATGATCAAGGGGAGGCGCGCACTTCTAAGGCCATTTCATTATCATTGCTCTACTTCCAAGGGCTGCAAACCCGATACGTTCACTTCATCGATGCGCCAGCGCGTGCCATCTTGATAGGCAATGGCCGGGACGTGAGTGATGTTAAGCGATTGGGTTAAGTGGCCTTGCTGCGCAAAATACATTCTTGCATCAAGTAAGGTCGCCATTTTATTCGGGCTGCCTCCCGTCAGCACCCACTTGATTGGCTTGGCGTTTTGATACTCGCTGGCGAACCTTCGTTGCTGCGCGTCTCTGGCATCAAAAAAGACCAGTACCTTACTGAGCTCAAATAGAGGCAAAACGTCTTGACCGTCTACCTTTGGCCAAGTGCGGCTATCAAAGGGGTTCACTCTGGTGCCCGCTTTGGCAATCACGGCCCCCGTGGTGGGGGCGATGATGTCTTTAGGGAGAGTGATGCTTGGATCTACATAAAAGGTGCGGGGATCGGTTGTGGTGGTTAAGCCTGCAACCGGCGGCGGGTTTTCAATGCTTTGCAGGGCGCGCTCAGTGAACTCGTTTTGCATGTCCGCCAATTGACCACTGGCCTCAAACCCTTTCAGTCTTTGGTGTATCCATTCCAGCATGTCGATTTCACCGATAGGGAAGACCGGGGCGACTTGCCCCAGCGCTTTCCCGTGAGCGTTAAAAGTGGCCATGCCTGCTGCGAGGATAAAAGGCAGCAAACTAAGTGCTTGCCCCAATGGCTTGATTAAAGGCGTCAATGTCTTTGCCATAAAAGTGCCTGGAGGTTTGCTCAATGGCGCGCTCCAGTGATTGGCCTTGTTTATAAAGATTTTCACAATACTCAAACTCCTTAGGCTCGGTTGAGAACATGGCGCGTTTCACCGGAGAGGCGAAAAAGCGGTGATAGGTGACATGGCCACCCGCTTTGATGCGCGCGCTGCTGTATCCTGCTTCAACAGACGGGGCGAAGCTTTTAATGATGCGCTGCTCAAACGGTGAGAAGGCATCCGGGTTTTGGAGCAGATACTTATCAAACCCTTCCCCTTGACGAAGAATGATGTGAATGTCTGAGTTGTTGTAGCAGGCTTTGGCTTCCTCGTTACTAAAGAAGTCTTCAATCCCTTGAGTCACCGTACAAAAAGCGCCGCCGAACTTACGGGCGGTGCGATAACCGGTGTTGATGAACTCCCTCGCTTGCTCGTTTGCCCCAGAGAGGAGGCTCCAGGCCTCTTCAATGATGCACAGCTTTGGGGTAGAGCGAGATCCAGCCAGGTACATCTGCTGGTTAATCGACACCATGAGAGCAAAAATCACGGGTCTGAGCACAGCAGGCGGGAACCCATCGAGTTCAAGCGTGGTGATTTCCACATTGGGGTCGAGCATGGATGGCTTGTTGAACACGTCTTTGTACATGCCATCTGTGCAGAACTTTTTCAGTTGCACCGCTATGTCTTTAATGCGTCGGTCGCTTTCTTCTCCAGCAATCTCAATCAAGGCGTCTCTGACATCATCCACCAAGACTTGATGACCTTTACGCTCCCATGCCGTCACTATCGCATCGCCTAAGACGCTTTGTTGAAACGCCGTCAGTGGTACGTAGGGTGACGCGATGGTGGCAAACAACGCCGTGATATTATCGAGCGCTTCCATCATGGGATCGACAGGTCTGCCGTCATCATCCACAAACTCAAACTCAGCACTTTGCATGGCGCCTAAATGCGTGAACGGGTTTAAGAAGATGTTGGCGTGGGTCATGTAGGTCCCCCCAAGGCTCAGGGTCAGCTTTTTATAGCTGGCTCCTTTATCGAGGATCCACACTTTACCGCCCATGGCGTAAACCGTTTCAGCGATTTCTTGGACTAGGAAGCTTTTCCCTGCGCCTGAGCCTCCCGTCAGGGCGATGTTTTGGTTATCACTGCCACAGGTGAAAGGGTTAAAGAACGAAATTTGTTGGCGCATAGTGGGCAGCAATACGCCACCTTTGAGCTGGCTAAAGTCCATGATGAGCGGAAAGAAATTCACCAGGTTAGAGCTCTTTAAGGTACGAACGCGCCCCGCTTTTTTACAATCGCCCCATAATCCTTCACTCATCATAAAAGGCAACGTGGAGAGCAGCGCTTGTGGCTGATTCATTTTCAGTGGAATGATGTCAAGGCCAGCATGGCTAAATGACTCCTTCGCCGCTTGGGTGTCTTTTTTCTGGTGGGCTTTATCGGTCATCAGCGAGACCGTGAGCACCATAGATGCAATGGTGAACTCTTTAGACAACAACCCTTTTTGCAAGGCTTTGCGCTCTTTGAGTTCATCTTCAGCCATGGGCGCGAGTATCGCCATTTGGCTGTTCACCGTCTTGGTTAAGTCTTTTATCTTGTTATCGTTATCCGCATTTTGCTTACCGGTTGGCTCATTGCGAAAACTCAAGGTAACGCGATGAGGGCAAGTGATGTTACGCGACACATTACGGATTGAAGAAAAGGCTTCTGGTAAAGCGTACAAGCGATAATCACCAGGCAATCGAGAAAGCCCTAAATGAACAAGGCGTGTGCGTACCTCTTCCCCTTGGTCATTGGTATGACGGGTGGCGATATGACCACGATGGGTTAACGCTTCGGTATCGGGAGATAACGCTTGCAGGTTCAAAGGTTCTAATGGGTTGTAGCTTTTTTCATTGGGTCTGTCTTGGCGTTTATCAAAGTTTAAGGTATCACCGACGCTGGTCAACAGTCCCTCAGGCGTGACGGGCAGTAAATCAAAACCAAGCTGCGCCAGCCCCGTTTCTAGAGTCATTCTCGCATCAAGCAGCTCTTGTGGGTCTTTTTCCGTGGTGGAGACAAAAAAGAATGCGTCGTAGTCGCGCAAATCAAAGCGATTGTTTTTTTGCCTATGTAGAAACCCGTGTTGCGCCGCGTAGTGGGCGTAAATGGCGTCATCGTTGGCCATTTTCTGACAGATACCGCCCCGCTGACTGAGAAGGGCTTGGTTCCCTTCGAGATAGTGCGCCACTCGGTTGTGACCAAAAAGCTGCACTTGATAATCCCATTTATCCCCTGCGGGTAAATCCCCCATAAGGTGGCTTAACGACTGAATTAAATCGTCGTTAGCGCCCCCAAGGAGACTGATTTTAAAACCAAAACCGCGAGAGTGAGTATTGTCGAACACCTGCTCAATGGGATCGTAGTCTCGATACGGCAGTTCATGGTGAAGGTGGTTTTGGGCTTGCTTGGCCTCTTGAAATAAGGCGGATAAGCCACTGCGTGAGGAGGAAAACATGGGGGATCCCTTTTTCTATTTTAATGTTAGGGGGCGTGACACAATCTTGGATCGCTTGATGGATTACCCCCTAATTGAGAGAAGTCTGAGACTGAATGTCGCGCGCCCATGATAAAAATGATGTTTAAGCTTCGTTTCTTTTTTTCCTAATCAATCTTTCCAAATCGCGCGCGCAGGGCGCCCAGACCAACGGCTATCGTCTAAGACAAAGTAAACATCCATCGTATCGATGTAGTGATTGTCTTTGTCTATGAAAGGGAAGACGGTGAGTTTTTTAACGTGTTCTTGGCTTCGCTCAGGCTCACCATCTCGGCTACGCCTTGGCAGTAAGGTAAAGACAGTAGGTGGGGCGAGACGAGATTGAGGAGAGACGGTGGCATTTCCACTGTCTCCGGTATAACCGTATAGGTTGTCTCGAACCTCGTTCATGGTGACACACCCTGAAACGCCGCCGACCTTATCGCAACTGTATTCGCTCTCAAAGCCCGCGCTGCAACCGGTCAGACCTAAGAGTATCGATAGTGAGAACAAAGAATGCCTATTCATGGTTATTCCTCACGCCCAAAGCCCACGTCGCTTAACCCTTGTTGGGTTATTTTTTGCGCTAATGGGTTGATGGGGGCAGTTTGAGTGGTTTGTGGAAGAGAGGGAACGTTGGTGATGACATCCAAGAGCTGGTTGCTGTTGGAGACTTGCTCACGCTGCTCATTAATACGGGTTTCGTATTCATCGGCCAATAGGGGATCTAATGGAAAGCCTTCCAAAAAGACAATATTGACGATGGCACCAGGATTGACTTCCACTATCGGATGATAGAGCTCGGCCAGTTTGATGTAGTAGTCCGCCAATTTGCTGCCAACGCTTTCCGTGGCGCCGCCAAGCAGATTCAACCCAATTTTATCGCTGTTGATGCTTTGACTTGGTCCGAGCGCCGTCGGTGTCGTGGTTTGTGCCAGGGCTTTACCCGCATCACCGACACCTTGCAAGATCCCCGCAATGCCGGCCATTTGAACGATTTTACCGTTTTTCATAATGGTGGTACCGCGAATACCATTGCGCCCAAAGTTAAACACGGTCGCATTGACGGGGATATCGAGAATATCGCCATTAGGGTGGATGCAGCTCATTCTATTGGTGCGAGCGACGCCGCGACTGGATGAGATTTCGCCGTAAACGGCACCGGTGATCGTGCAATTCTTTAATTTGGATTGCTCACCGTTGGGTAAAATCCCCTGATTGACGGTCTGAAAGACAATCGGTGAGGTATCCCCTTGTCCAGAGACGCCCCCATTAGCGTCTGCGCCGCCGGTGATCACGGCGGTCACAAAGGTGCCTGTTGGCACGTAGTTATCGGTCGTGCGACGGGATTGTCTCTCCTCTACACTGGCTTGCCAGTGAAATTCAAAACTATCAAAGGCATCCCCGCTAAAGGCCACATCATCTTGCTCTTGGTACTGGAACTCATTCACCTTGGCGGTATCTATGTTGCTATTAATGGCAGGTCTTGGGGGCAGTTTGTATTGGCCAAAAGTGCTTCCCTGATGGATCTCTACGCTATGTTGATTCGAAGGATCGCCTGCATTGAGGGCTGAGGCTAATTGCGTCTCAAGTTGGACCTTGAGCGCGTCAACTTCATCGAGCTTTTGTTGCATCTGCTGCTCAAGCTCCGTCAATTGCGATGCTTTATCGCGCTCATTGGCTTTTTTAATATTCTCCAACTCAGAGGTTAAGCTTTGTCCAAAGCGACTTAAGGTGCCTTCGAACCGCGCTAAGCTTTGCTCGATTTGGTTGATTTTATCTTGTTGAAACGTCAGGGCGGACTGGTTGTCTTTGTCGGTAAAATCATCGGTGACGACAGCACCAAATCCGACGTCTTGAATGTCCTTGCTTTGCTCTTGGGGAGGCAATGTTAACCGCCAAACAGCAAAAGCCAGGGCGGCAAGCACCAGTAATACCGTGAACGTAATGGTGCGATTGCGCTTTCTTGTTACGGCATTGACCGTGCCACCGTCTTCAAAGTCACCGTCGGTATCTTTGAAGACGCGTTTTTTAAAGCGGTCAAAGGCGTCTTTGGGTTTATCGATCATGGGTGGCGCCTCCTCCGGTAATGAGATAGAGCGTGGTGGTTTGCCCAGGTTTTAACTGATAGGTATCGAGCGCGGCTGAGCGTGCGGAATAGCTGTAGAACTGTGCGGTGGTCAGTGCCATGTCACTGCGGCTTTGATTTTTGAGTTGATAAACCACCCCAGAGTAATCACGGCCAACGAAGACCGTTTGAGGGATGATGGCCAGTGACGCTGCATCTTTGGGTAAGGTTTTGGGGTCAACGTCGTGACGTTTAAAGCCGGCGATGGGGGCGCCATCATGAACAAAACGCATCATGGCTTTGGTGAGCGCTGTCATGGCGGCGGGGTAATCCGCCGCCTGCTCAGTCGGGCTTTGCTGCTCTTTATAGTTTTGCGACCAAACAAACTCCGTGACCAAAGACGGGGTGGCTTTGGGGGTAATAAACAGAGCAAACAATCGCCCTTTTTCTGTCGTCAGGTGCGCGGTAAACGGTAAGGGAAGGTTAATTTTTAAGGTGATAGAGCCGGAAGCGTCTTTTTGGTTGCCCGTTGAGGTACAAAATCCTTTCGGGCAGACGATCGAAATAATACGGTCATTTTTGACCAGCAAACGGTTCACGTTAATGGAAGAGAGTGACAAGGGGATCGTGTCGCCTTCGTCAAACTCATAGCTCACCATAGCGGCATTTTCAGCTAGGGCAAAAGAGGGGATGAAAAAGACCACCCAAAGCGCGATGGACAAAAAATAAAGGTGCCATTGCGGCGATGGGGTGAATGATTGCTCATAAAGATTCATCGGTGTCGACCTCGACTTCTTCAATGGAGAGTAAACCTATGACGCCTTGGTCATAGCTAAAGTTGACTTGATACCACTTCATCTCCGGATCTAGGGCGCGTTGGCCTACGTGCTTTTGGAGTTTCCCATAGAGTTGCACTTGGAGAGTGTTGAGAGAAATACGGACAGACTCGACAGAAAATTGGCTGCTGATGTTGTCTTTTTTAATTACCGTGGCTTCTCGAAGCAACTTAGGTTGAACGATGTGCCAGCTTGTCTCGTCTAAATATTCAAGTAACTGACCAAACTGACGTCCAACGCTGGCTGGCGTAATGTTGAGTTTCAAGTAGAGAAGATAATCCGCCATTTGCTCAAGATAAGGCTCATCGACTGTGCCATCCGAAACCGTAAAGGCTTGAGAGAGGGTGGGTGGGATTAGGGTTCGGCTCTGATGGGTAAGGGCTTGATAACTGGTGTAACCCAACACCAGGTTAGTGATAAGCATGAAAAGAAAGCCTGCACTCAAAAAAAGATTGAGGAGACTTTTGACGGCCAGCTTATCCCGTTTAACAAACGGGTCCATGATGAAGGGTCTCCTTAGAAAATCCAATAGCGACGACAGGCTGAGGGGGTACGCTTAAAGAGGGCGGGGCTGACAAAAGAAGCGCCCCACCAATAAAGTGACAGGGTAACGATATTATCGCCGTATTGTGATTTGATGTAACGCAACCCCCCAAACCAAGCCAGCGATAACGTCAGCCCTATCATTTCGTGTTTAAGCCAGAATGAGAGGCCAAAAATGCAGAGGGCAGGCACGAGTTCATCAACAGGGAACCCGAGCCAGCGGCGACCTTTGTTCATGTGTTTTGGGATAGAGAAAAACTGATGAGGGTCTTCCATTGTGACTCCTTAACCTAAGCCGACGAGTGGCGCTCCAACATTCCACAAGACTGAGCCACCAATGAACCCGCCAACGGCCGCAAACCAGTTACGGCTCATCAGTCCAGTGACGACCGCCCCTGCAAGCCCAGTCCCCAGCATGGCGGTTTCAACCGCAGAGCCTTTGCCCGCCGTGTCTTTCATGGCTTGCTTACCTGACGCGAAGATATCGGCAGCCAGAGCAGGCTGAGTGATAAGAAGTGTCGAAACAGCAACGCCAAGCCCGACAAGGAGGGTGCGCTGGGTGCGTGTTTTCATAATAAGTATCCTTATTGAGTGATAAAATTATCAAGTACATGGTCAGGATGGAGGGAAAGGGGGCTCCCTCCCACATCCTTAAGAAAACATCGAAGACTTCGCGTACTTCAAACCACGATTACGGCTCACATGTTGCTTCCAATTTTGAGCGCTAATGATGGTGTTCTTAAGCTTCCGATAACGTTTTTTACAAGCATTATTTGAAGTTGGGAGAGTGAGACGATTAACTGACTGAGCTTGTTTTTGAACCGCGACCAAATGAACACCCTTCCAACAGAAAGGAAATGCAAGGTGCCCAGTAAAAGGCAACAAAGCGGCAAACGCCATGTGTTCACGCCCAACCGTTCCCAGTTCTTTGACGCTGACAAAATCCCCTTGTTCAACAAAGTGGCCTAATAAACTCGCGGCCTCATCTTCACGACAATATCCGTAGATAATTTGCATCGTCCACACTCCTTGTTAGGGCATTGTTTTGTTCTTTTAAAAAAAACAAAACGATGGGCTCTCTTTCAAGAGCCGTGCTACAAACTGGCTTGAGCATTCTTGTAGTAGAAGGCGCACATCCAAAGGATGTGGTGTCTGGTATTCCCAAGTAACTCTATTTCACCACTCAACCAGCATGCTTAATTGAGTAGAAAAACAGCCTTGGACGTCGCCCCAGAGAGGGCTCCTGAATTTGTTAGGCATATTACGCAGGCCTGCGCCCCTCTGCGGCGCTTTTTGCAATAGTGAAGGCAGCCCACCTTCGAGGCCATCTGAGGTAATAATCCCAGACGGCAATCTGATTCGTTACAGCGACCAATTAGGAAAACGTTTGAGGTGATCTTCTAATCGAAGTTTCCCTTCGCGCTTTTTGGCCCGCTCTGCTCTTTTCGCTGAGAGCGTTAACGTTTTATTCGCCTTTGATGAAAGATTAAAAGCGATACCGACTTCCTTGTTCTCAACCATACATTCTGATTTAAAATTCATACAAAAGTCTTCCTAAATAGAAAAAACCGAAACGCTCTCGTTCAGACCGAAACATCAATGAGTCATGTAATCGCTCACTGGCGTCTAATTTTGTTGGGTTTGTGACTGACTTATCATTTCTTGAATTTAACATAATGTAAATAATACGCATAATAATAAACTATTGATTTTAATAGAAATTAAATGATATTTAACGGAGGGCTTGTTTGAATTTTATATAATTAATAGATTAATTATTTTAATTCCCACCCCTCAATGTGCTATAAATTTTTCTAAGGTTATTTTTTATCTTGTTGTTATTTATGGATTTTTCATATCTGCGCATTATTTACATTATGTTAACAATTAACCATCGAGAGAGCATTTTGAGACTTCGAGATTGAAATATCAGGTGACGACACGCTATAATTGCCTGAGGTCTATAAGGTTAAAACACACAACATTGCTCACTAACCTGTAGTGCCCAATGTTGTGTGTTTTTTCTAGGATTTAGAGTGTGTTAGAGGTGGTACTCTGACTATATAGCACTCGCAAAAAAGCCGACTTTCCAAGAGTAGTCGGCTTTTTTGTGTCTAAAAAACCGGCATTTGATTTCTTTTCCCGGTTGAGATAGCGTGAAATTTCACCGTTTGGACGGCCAATCCAAACACCCCAAAAACCTCTTGGACTTCAAAATATGACCTTGACTCAGCCTTCGCTTGGGCTAACGCCCAGTAGACTCCACATTCTCAATAACACCGCTTGTTTATCCCTTGGGATGAAGCGTTGTGTGTTTTAAACGTGGACGGTGAATGTTATGAAGACGCCTGGACACGACTCCTCCCCTCCCCCGCTCGATAAATCGAGTTACGATGCGGAGTATCGCCGTAAGCGTAAGGCTCGGAAACTGGATTTGATCGAATTGTATCAACGTGTCGTTGAAGAAGAGAACGCACGAAACCCTAAGACGCCTTTTGAGATCGGATTTAAGTCTCGCCGGTTGCTCCGAAGCGGTAAGGTAGAAACCCTACCGCCAGAATACGCGCGGATCTTAAAAGGGTGTGAAGAATTTATTACCAACCCCAATCGTTTCCCGTCACTCAATGCATGGGGCGGTGAAGCGGTGAATAATGTGCAGTGTCGCACCTTAATTGCGAAAGTATTAGCGTGCATTCTGCCGAACACAGACCTCATTGGAGGGCGCATCGGTTTGCCCACAGAAGCGGGATTGAAAACCATCAGCTACGATCAACTTCAAGAAGATTATGCGTTGCGCTTTGGGGAGTTTATTTCGCCGAAGTCCTTTGCGAAAGCGGTGAAGTATCTAAAGCGTGCCAGCTATTTTCACAGTGAGCGGATCAATGTGTGTGTCGACCAAGACGAAGGGACGATACGCAGCGCACCTGCATACAAACAGTTTACCCCTCGCTTCTTTAATGACTTAAAAGTCGTGCGTTACGCCAACATCAGCGAATTGATCCTCGCGACACGGAAGCGTCAGACAAAGAAAGGACTGAGCTTTCAGTGGCTGTCTTTTCGTAAGATCGCGTCAGGGATACAAGAGATCTTCAATGCGTCAACATTAAACACGTACGCTCAATCAACCTCAGCCTTCTTTAGTGAGTATCAACCCGACCTAGCCCCTAATTAAAGGGATATTTTTGTCTCCGCGAAAGCGGAGGGATCAGCACGTCTGAACCTTATCCTACCCTGCTTTATCTCTCATTTTTCTTGTTTTAATCACCGGGTTGTTTAGGGTTAACTTGCACGCTTGGCCTTATTCGGAAAGGATTTTTCTATTCACGATTTTTCATGAGAAAAGCAGTGCAATAAAAGGAGGATAAAAAAAACGGCTAAAATTGTGCTCAATAAGGGGCGGCGCTTATGAACACTACGTATGAAGATAAATAGTTAAATGAATAAAAAAATAAATAATTAAGGACAAGCTAAAAAACGACGCGGAAACTTTCTTTTGTCATACGACAGGCACCTTCTTCGATTTAACGCTAAGTCATGTGGCCCCCTTTCATCATCTCCTCACTTAACGTTCACCTTCATCCGGATGGTATAGCCTAGTAGGGCTAGGGTTTTTAGTGTTGTCTATATGGCAGCATAAAAAGAGCAGTATGGCGCTGTGAGAGACTTTCCTTCTTAATTTCATAAAATGGTCACGGTTCTTATTCAGCAGATTAAGCTTACTGTTTTACAAAATGAATAGGCCCCTGAACGTTAAGGTTAGCGTTTCGATTTATCTGCGTCAGAAGATAATTTAAGCTCAGGGAGCATAAATTAGTATTAGTTCGATGTGTTTCTATTCTTACGCTGTTAGCCTAAAGATCTGATGGGTTAGAAAAAGAGAAAAGGATGGATATGACACTCCCTATTTTTCACTCAAATAACGTTACACATTCTCAGTCAGATTATTTATCTGAGCTCTGGAGGAAGATAGAAAAAAATGAACGTCGTAATCAAAAGGCTGAGCTTAAGGTCGATCAGCTTTTTTCTGAATACGAAAATAAACTGGCTCCCTATGATAAAAAGCTCGACCATCTTCGCTATGTCTGGGTCAAGCACTTGATGTCATTTTTGACCTCAAAAAAACTCAAAACCAATATCCGAAATCGCTTGATGCAAGCGCTTGAACAGGAGTTAATGGACTTACTTGAACGCCCTTTTTTCAATGATAAAGACAAAGTCGAGGCTTTATGCGAAGAGTATGAGGCCTATCATGATAAAGTGTTTAAGAAAGAAAAACAGCAAGCGCTCAATGCAGCTTGTCGCGAATTTGAAAACGGCATGAAGGAGATGTTCGGCGCTGAGATTGATTTACCCCACAAAGAGATCCGCGAAATCCTAGCTTCTGGTGACCCATTCGCCATCGAAGCTTTGATCAGTACCTTAGGTGCTTCTTTTGTTGAACATAATAACGACACGTTTTCACCGCGGGACCAAACCGAAGACGAGTGGGACGATTTTGAATTCGATTATTTTGAGAGTGAAGACGACAACGCGCTTAACCTCAAAGAAATGTTCCGAGGCACTCAACTCAACAAAATGTACAAACGCATTGCGAGTGTTATCCATCCTGATAAAGAGTCTGATCCGTCAAAGAAAGAGGAGAAACATCGTTTAATGCAGATACTGGCGGTAGCCAAACGAGAGAACGATGTGATGACCTTAGTCCGAATGCTGACAGAATATGTCCCCGACTCTGATTACCTTCTCGATGAAGCGACGCTGATGAGAATGAGTCATTTGCTCGAAATGAAGCTCCGAGATTTAAATCAGGCTCACCGTGACATATTTAATCAACAAGGATTTAAGTCTCAAGTCTGGAGACAATTCTCAGCACCAAGCAAGAAGAAGACACAAGCCAAAATGGAAAAGTATATTAAAATGATCGATGATTCGATAGTTTCATTGGAAAAACGAACAAGAAAAATCAACAATATCAATCAACTAAACAAATATTTGAGATCTCTTGCTTTCTATTGAGCCTGTGTTTAAAAAAGAGGCTTAATCCTGACATTTTTAGCCAGTTTACAGTCAATCTGGCCCCTGTTTATCTCACGCAATTAAAGACCGTAAAAAAGCTCTCTAGGATAACGAAGTGATGTGACGGTATTCAGAGTTTAGAGCTATCTCGTTTTAGATTAGGGCTTTAAAGATTCAGTCCGAGAGGAGCATGGTGACTTTTAAATTATGAGTTTCTAGTTGAAAAGACTGACAAAAATCCCCTTTTGAAAAGATTAACAACACTTTTTTTAATAAACTAAAACTTCTGTTAAATAGAAAGAATATATTCATGAGTCGAAACCTTAAACATTATCAAGCCTTTGATGAGATCGTGACGAATGCGCTTCTCGCCCTGTATTTAACGATAAGTCAGCAAGGGGGATATTGGACAGCGAAAAGAAGAAATGAATTTTTGGTAAAATTCATCAAACCAAAAATAAAACACCCTCAGTTTTCGATATGTAAAAATGAGCTAAAGACCATGCTCAGCATTGGCCGTAGTGCAACAGGTAACCTTGAAGAAAAACTATGGAATGCCAATCAAATGAACCTCGAGTATCAAGCCAAATTTTCGCAGGCTGATGAACTCTATATCATGTTAACGGAATTATTTGAGCAGCATCAGTTTCCATCTATGTTAGAAAATCTCGAAAAAGAAATGGAGCGGGATACGCTTTACATGAAAGAAAAAAGTATAGAGCAGGGGTTTGATGAAGATAATAACCAAATTAAACCACTGCCAATGAAGGTGAAAACCCATCGGTTGGAAGCGTTAATTGAAGCGCTGCAAGCCAAAGGCTTTTATCGCGTAGAAGTTGACCATGAAGATGAAGTCATTCACCTTTTATTGCATCGAGAGTGATAACGATTATGCAATTAAAGAGGGCCCTTCTATTTCTCGGTTTTACCTTGGGTAGACTGGTGCCCGACTAAATGCCCAACTTCAACCTTGAATGAAAGCTTTCCCATAGGACAACGCACCCCAAAGCTAGTCTGACCAAGTAGGTCATAACGAGGTAGAGTTTTTTCAATACGCAACTCTGGCTTACGCCTGAACCTTTTAACATTCGCATAGGGTCTTATTCATTTTGCCACCCAAATCCGGATTTAGGTCGAGTATAATGTACAGCGATACTCGCCATTAAAACAACCTGTAACACGGAGCCTTCCATCCTAATGGTAAGGTAAAAATTCACCCAAAACCTTAACGGACGCCAGTTTACAATGCAGAGACACAATCAGAGTTTAGGACTATTTATACTTTTTCTTTATACAGACACAAGTAATCAGCAATCTGCTCTTACGAGGCTGATGGTTATATGAGATATTCCGAAACACCCCCTTTGATTTACATTGTTACTGAAACTCAACTTGAGAGTGCTCTATCCTCTATAGCCACCAAGAACTTACATATTTACTGTGCATTTACTCAGAAAAGTTTGAACACTAAATTAATCAAAGATATTCAGTACAGCCACTTTAAATCCATAAGCTTTAGCGACGCTCAAACTCTCTACCCTCAAGAAACACTTTCGGTTAAAAACAGGGCAAAGTGATTGATGTTAATGAACAGTAAATTATGCGCCAGCTACACGCTAACAATAACCAAAGACTACTCGCTAACGCTTCCAAGCTCTAAATGTGAGGACTCTATGCCGTCCTACGGGCTACGCCCTACCTGCACAGCAGTAACAAAAAGAAAATACTTCGCACTTCCTTTTCCTTACCACTCGGTATTTTTTGATAACGTTAGATACGATTCGACAACTAAACCTTGGCATCATGTCGTGAAGATTAATGGCAGCGTTTTTTTAAGATAGTATTCACATTACCTTGAATAAGTTCGATACGATCAGCTCGTTTACATTCCCAGGTACTCACAGGAAATTGCTTATCCCATGCCATCATTAACTGACGTTGCTGCTTACTCATATTGTAACGAGCGTAAGTCTCTTCCATATACAAGTACGTTCGAGCAATACGACCACGAGCGCTCATCGGCGGCTCAACTTTACGCTCACTAATTTTCATCGCGCACAATCCGAAGTCAGACTGTTCGTTCGGTAGCATCGTAAAATTGTAATTGCTGCGCATCGCATTAACCGAACCAATTGCAGGAAACAAATTATACAAATCAGATTGCATCAGTCTGTATTCTTGATTCGCTTTGTTCGCGCAGCGTCGTCCTTTATAAGCCTGCCCTTTGCTATTGACGCATAACTCATCCCCTTCACGCCATTCAATAAATGTTCGGCCAAAGTTTTCGGCTGGGACGACATGTTCCCACTCCACTTTTTTTGCTCGCTTCTCGTATTTATCCGACTTAAAACCAGGAGGGGGAATGATGAATTTTTGACCATCAAAGCTGGCATTACAATACAATGTTTTTCGATGATCGAAATAAACACTCTGTTCTAACTGCTTTTTAGCCGTACTGAATGATTCAATATGGTTATTTCCTGCAAAGACATAAAGTGGAAATAACAACACTGTAGTAACAAAAGCTCTCTTCATACTGACTTCCTACCTTCCAAATTTATAATTTGACTCGGGCTTGAGGGGGTTCCCACCGCTCCCCCCTTCACGAGACAACAAATACCCGCCATGATCGGCTTGACGATAAGTGGTGCGCATCACGCACCAATCGATTACCATCGAGCCGATAACCATCAGGGTTGTCGAGCTGCCCATTTTTAATCATCGACCACAGCTCCACACCAGCGAGTGTGGCTGTTGCACCTTCATTTGATTTCCATCCCAGGCACTGATGCATCTTACCTTTCACTTTCCGATGGCTCTGCTCGACAATGTTGTTCAGATACTTAACTTGAAGCACTTCAATCAGGTTAAGCATCTTCCCTGTCAGCCAGAGTTGAACATTGATGTTATGCAGCGCTAACGCGTTGGCACCACTCTTATCGATAACCACTTTTTCTGGTAATCCATTATAGCCGAGCCTTGGTAAATAAGGCGCGAGCCGCTTTCTCATCACGGCGATTACAGAGTAAAAAATCAATGACATGACCGTACTTATCAACCGCTCGAGAGTAATATTTCCACTGACCTTTGGCGTTAATGTACGTCTCGTCCATTCGCCACGAAGAAGCGACAGGCTTCTTTATTTTACGAACCAGGTACTCAAGCAAGGGGGCATATTTAATGACCCAACGGTTCAAGGTTGAGTGGTCAACATTGATTCCGCGCTCTGCTAACACCTCTTCTATTTCACGATAGCTTAGCTTATAGGAAATATAGTAACGAACGGACTGCAGGATGATCTCAGAAGGAAAATGACGGCCAGTGAACTTAATAGTCATAATGTTAAAGCCGATGAATGTTGAGGGTAAGCATAACCTACCACCCTTGTTTGCGACAAAACCGCCCAAAGTAAGTTAGTGCTACGAAACCCACTAAACCTCAATAGATTAGAAAAAGTATTTTAATATCTTAAACACTTGTTCACCGCTAGCTCGGCTGCTTAGGAAAAACCTTTACATTAGTTGATATTTGATACCAATCTAGCTTTTCGCTAACCCAAACATGTGCTTGAGGTTCGAAAATATCAGCTGCAGATAGCTCAGTTGGTTTGAGCTTTAATTTAACTGTTTCCGGTGCATCCGGATTGAAATGGTAAATTCTGTTTCCACAATTTGGACAGAACATCGCGCAATTACGATTGCCACTATCAGCTAAACGCTCTCAACTTTTCAGTTGACCAGAAAACTCTATTTTATCGGCATCGACAACTGCTGTGATGCTAAATGGACTAGTAGACAGTTTTTGGCATTCTGTACAGTGGCAAGCAAAAACCATTAGTGGTTTTTCATATCAGTCATAGGTCACTTGCCCGCACTGACATGCTCCTTTAAGTGGATATTCCATTTATTGTTCCTCCTCATAACATATGGCAGCTAACATCGAATTAAGTAACGAGCGACGCTACCATCTAACCTAAGTCATTACACCGTAAACATAAAAATCAACTTGAATTGAAAAATCCGAGAAGTGTGTCTCTCCCCCTGTAAAGGGGGAATTTTAAATTTAATTTCAATAACTTAAGTGAGAATTATAGCCTAAAACCATTTTTATGTAGCTAATATGTAACTTTATAGTTCTACAGACTTAAACTTCACAACAAACTGTTTATGAAACATTTCTGGACAGCAATGAGCCAGCAGCCAAAAGAACAAACGCGAGAACTATTGGTTCTCGCGTAATCATTTAACCTTACCGGTGCGCTTTCTTGCTTATCGGCTTTAAAACTTTCATAACTAACGACTGTTTCCACATACCAATACCTGTTAAAGCAAGTGCTGGTATTAGACCCCATAGCGTAGCTGTAATATATGCTTCATAGCTTCCTAAGGGTGAATAGAAGGCCGCACCAACAAATAGCGCTAACGCTATGTGTACCCATCTCATAACTATTCTTATGTTCTTACCATTCATGACGCTTTCCTTCTGATGTTATTGTAAGTTCCATGATAAAGCTGCTTTATCTATATTCTTATAATTGCGACAAACGGTGTTTACAGAGCGTGAGTGGCTTTGTTGCGTAATTAAATTTAGAGATAGAGCCAACCCGTTTCGCGTATTTCTTAGTCAATACGACAAGTTTCAGGCCTACCTAACCTAGTAAGCTTGTTCAACGCTTTTATCATCGCGTAAGTTTCACCCACCTGGGCATTGTAATTTCTTAAGCTCAATTTCCCTCCTAGCAACTATTTAACTCGATACATCGCTGTTTCTGAGAGTGAACGTTTGTGGTATCCAGACCGCTCTTTCCAATACTTATTTGAGCCATATAACTTCTGGCAACCTACTGCGAGATTTCGAGGGTGACCGTGATCCCAGAAAGCAGCCCCTTCTCTTGGAGGAATAAGCGCAACGGCTCGCTTAAGCTTAATCGCATCGTGACACGCTCTCGTGTCATAAGCGCCATCACCAGACACCTCAAGGATACTTCGGCGGGTGTGTATCAGTAAATTCGGGAGCACTTCTCCATCTGTAACTGTCGATAAACTTAGCTCGGCTGCGATGATTTCATAGGTTGTAGCTGATCAGCTCGTAGGTTCTGGATTCAGTTCCACTGAATTACGCAACAAAGCCGCTGGTTCATCCAATAAGTCCAGCGATACGTAAGAAACTTCACCGCTATCCATTCATTCGAAGCAAAAATGAAGCTTAATAAGGGGTTTAATTACGCCGTAACGGAAAGGGAACAAGTGTGGGCTAGCTCTGCCTTCATAAAGGCGATATTCAATATTGATACCATTTACGGCTAAACTGAAGATGAGAAAACAGCCATCCTAAAACGTATCGTTGTTTTTACAACAGTCCCAAATCAAACACTAACGAAGGAGGCAGATTTAACTGCCTCCAGCTCTAGTCAGGACGAAATAGATATACGTTTAACGTTGTCGTTTTTCGTGGCTTTTCTTGGAATCTGAATGACTAAAAGCCCGTTTTTCATGCTTGCAGAGATATTGTCTTTATCAATATCCTCAGGCAGAGATAACGTTCTTTGAAATGTCCCCATGCTGCGTTCCATGCGGTAGTACTGCTTATCTTTAGACTCTTTTTCCTCCTGCATTTGCCCTTTCACAATCAGTGTATTCGCACTCAACTCAACCTGAATTTCATCGTCTGAAAGCCCGGGAAGTTCGACTGAAATTTCATATCCATTCTCACTGCTGGAAATATCTAATTTTGCTCGATTTGAATAGAGCGCTTGGGGACCGAATAGGTTATTTTCAAGTAATGAGCCTATGGGAGCCCCATGTGAAAAACCTTGGATCCCAAACCGCTGCCATGCTTCTTCAAACAATCTGTCCATTTCATTTTGTAGCTGGATCAGCGAACCTAAAGCACTTTTCTGTGAGGAAGCTATAGTATTCTCGCCGGAAATAACTTCAGAAAACGCTTCATTTCTAGATACCGGAATTTGATTTTTAGAATCATCTTCATGTTTAAACCAATTCCAGGGGGATAATTTTTCGATATTCATAAAAAATCCTCATAATATTATTGACCTTCATAGTTAATAATTAGAAGGTGTACTATACACCCTCTAATTATTTATTTTTTATTGACTTCACCATCATTATAACCTTCGGATTTATGCTCTAGAAAATTACCACCTTGATTAATGGCAATAGATTTAGGCTTTATTTCTTCAGGTATTTCTTTAACCAAAGTAATAGTTAATAAACCATGAGAGAGGTCAGCGTCGGTAACTTCAACATAATCTGCTAAGTTAAATTTACGCTCAAATGTACGGTTGGCGATACTCTGATAGAGATATTTTCTTTCCGGTTCAGAGTTCTTATTACCGCGCACAGTCAGTACACCTTTCTCGACTTGAATATCAAGTTCCTCTTGCACAAAGCCCGCTATAGCCAATGTAATGGCGTAACGGTTCTCGCTAAGAACTTCTATGTTGTATGGGGGGTAACCGCCAACAGATGTTTCACTAGTTAACGCATAGTCTAGAAGTGATGCCAGGCGGTCAAATCCTACACTATTTCGATATAGTGGAGTTAGGTCGATTGAGTTCATAGTATATCCTCCATGAGAAGCAATAAAAATAAAAACAATAGATATAAAATTTTCTATATATACAAATTTTACATTGAATTTATATTATTTAAAATCCGTGTTCAAGTTTGAATTTATAAAATTTTCTTATAATAATATGAGTTAAATATTATTTAATAATAAGAAATCTTTGAGTTTATATTATCTACACCTGATAATTAAGCGGACTTCCTTGCCCGCTTAGATTTTTTACTAAATATGCTCCCTTGACTGCTTATCTGTCATTTGCTCGGAAATCATAGCCTCAGTGGTTATCATTAGCCCAGCAACAGACGCAGCATACTGAAGCGCAGAGCGCGTAACTTTTGTTGGATCAATAATACCCAGATCAAACATATCACCGTACTCTCCTGTAGCTGCATTGAAACCGTCATTCACACCACTGCTCCTAACATTGTTCGCGACGACAGAAGCTTCGTCACCCGCGTTGGTGACAATTTGTCGAAGTGGCTCTTCCATCGCTCTAAGCGCAACACGAATACCAACATTTTGGTCATCATTGTCACCAGTAAGGTCAACCAGCCCTTTCCCTATCTTAGCGAGCGCTACACCACCTCCGGCAACGATACCTTCTTCAACCGCTGCTCGAGTGGCATGCAATGCATCATCGACACGATCTTTCTTCTCCTTCATCTCCACTTCAGTCGCTGCGCCAATTTTAATCACAGCCACACCACCTGCGAGTTTAGCTATTCGCTGTTGAAGCTTTTCTTTATCATACTTAGAAGTGGCAAGTTCGATTTGATTTTCTATCGATTTAACACGGTCTTTGATAATTTGTTCGTTCGCCACCCCACCAACAATCGTGGTTGTATCTTTTGTTATCGTTACTTTCTTCGCGCTCCCTAATTGCTCTAGCGTGATCTTTTCAAGCTCATGACCTAAGTCTTCACAAATCAGAGTGCCACTTGTCAGTACTGCTATATCTTCCATCATTGCTTTGCGGTTGTCACCGAATCCAGGAGCTTTTACAGCGGCAGTGCGCACAATACCACGCATATTGTTCACTACCAGTGTTGCCAAAGCTTCACCCTCAATATCTTCAGCCAGAATCAATAAAGATCGAGTTTGCTTGGCGACTTCTTCAAGAATAGGAAGTAACTCACGAATGTTGCTTACCTTTTTATCAACCATTAGAATGTAAGGATTATCTAGTTCTACTGCTCCGCTCTCGTGATTGTTCATGAAGTACGGAGAAAGATACCCACGCTCAAACTGCATACCGTCCACAACCGCTAACTCATTATCTAAACCCTGACCTTCTTCAACGGTAATGACTCCGTTGCGACCTACCTTCTCCATAGCTTCTGCAATAATGTTCCCAATCAACCTGTCGCTGTTTGCTGAAATACTTCCGACTTGAGTAATTGATTCTTTGTCACTGCATGGTTGAGATACCTCACGGAGCTTATTCACGGCAGCTTCGGTCGCTTTATCAATCCCTCGCTTCAAGTCCATTGGATTCATCCCCGATGCTACGGCCTTTAATCCCTCATTGATTAAAGATTGCGCCAGTACTGTCGCGGTTGTAGTTCCATCTCCCGCTTCCTCATTAGCTTTCGAGGCAACTTGCTTCAGCATTTGAGCCCCCATGTTCTCAAACTTATCCTCAAGTTCAATTTCTTTTGCCACAGATACACCATCTTTCGTGATGACGGGGGCTCCAAATGACTTATCGAGAACAACATTTCGTCCTTTAGGGCCAAGAGTAACTTTAACTGCGTCAGCCAATAGGTTTACCCCATTGAGCATCTTTTGACGCGATTCATCAGCAAATATAACTTCTTTTGCGGTCATGATTTATCTCCTCAAAAATAACTTAAAAATCAATTACTCAACGACTGCTAATACATCTAATTCAGAAAGGATAAGATACTCTGACCCATCAATTTTTTCTGTTTTTACACCATAACCTTCATTAAAAATGACAATATCGTCGACTTTGACATCCAAAGCCGCACGCTCACCATTATCCAATCGTTGACCTAAACCAACTGCAACAACTTTTCCTCGGTTGGATTTTTGGACTGCTTGAGACGCAAGTAAAATTCCGCCTTCAGAGAGGCTTTCTGCTTCAAGCCTTTCAACGATAAGACGGTCATTTAAAGGACGAATATTCATGAGGTTTAGCCTCCTATAATTGTTAAAAATAAAAGACATAATAATGAGGAATAGGGCTAAGTAATGCCCTTTCAGTCAATAAAATAAGGATGAATAAAATTGATTTCAAGGGAATAATGAAATTTTTTAATTCTAATTATCAAAGAAAACTTAATTATATATAGCAAATAGTTATTAATATTTTTGAGTGAGAATGCATCTACTTATCGCTTTAATTAGGAACAAAATCGTCAACGGGGAAAGATTGGGGAGGCATTCGAAGAGTTGTCGCGCTCTGGCTTTTTAGACCTTATCTTATCAAAATACCCTTAGTATTAAGTGTCAAATAATGGTATTGCACTTCAGATATTTACAGGCTTTTATATTGATGAAATATTTAAAGACTACTTAAGAATTAGGTTTTATAGTGTAACGTCTTATTGCCCAGTGCCATAATGCATATAATAGTTTATGCTCAACATATCCGAAATTTTTTTACAAGAGAGACCACGTCGAAGCTTTATACGAAGATTATTTTGTAAAGTGTTTAAAAAACAAAAACAGCAAGCGCTTAATTCAGCCTGTCGCGAATTTGAAAACGGCATGAAAGACTAGCCTCCGGTGACCTATTAGCCATAGAGGCTTTTACCAATACCTTATGGCCTCTTATCTTGAGCACAATAGCGGAAGCATTTTCACGTTAAATTTTGAGAGCAAAGCTATCCGTTGATTTTTAGCTGTTGTTTTTTTGTTTATGCTCGACTCACGTAATCACCTCATTGATTGAAGCTGTTGTTGCTCAGAAGACTTCCCCTGCATAAACGCACCTTCTTATTTGTATAGTACAAGCAAGAAGGAATTTTTTAGCTAAATCGACTCCATTCGTTTGGGCACTTATTTCATGGTAAGTACTTTAATGTGATGAGTTTAATTATCTATCCTGCAAGATAAGGAACTAGATACATCCTTTACCGGTGAGTTTTTGCGTCGATATGGTTAATAATTTAAAATAAATTACTATTTATATCTCAATCAGCCGTGAAGAATGATCATTATTTCAATAAATCATAGGTTGAAAAAAATGAATATACATAGGTATCCGCAATTACTAACCGTAATCGTCTTGAGCCTAATGCTGAGCGCTTGTGGAGACAAGGCAATAACTGAAGAGCTCGCTAAAATTGACGAGCCAGCAAAAGCTGAGGAGCCCACAAAGGAGTATATTACACTTGAAAACGGTGAGAAGTTAATCAATGAGTTCGGGGGGGGTTACCAGAAGGTACCACATCTATCTGATATTAATGGGAACGCTGTTGCTTTAGTGCTAGGTGCTGATGGGAAGGTAAAGGATAAACCCGTTTCTGTTCTCTCAACTGGAGAGACTGAACGCCCCCAATTCTTCCTGAATCAATCGAACCAAATCGTTAACCCTTACTCGTTACAACCCTTTACCAATATTGGGAGTTCTAAGCCTTTAACTCTCCTAAGAAATAAAGACGGCCACGCTATTATTGATGAAAATGGTGGATATTCCGTTACACAAATTAATCATTTAGGTTTACCAGAAAACAATGAAGTATTCTTCAATACAACGACAGGGGAGCTTTGGAAAGACAGCAATGGTAATTTGGTAACAAAAAAAAGATTAGATGATAACCCTTACCTAGAATCCTTCCCTAGTTATGATGAAATAGCAGGGTTAAATTTAGGTTTTAGACAAACGGTAGGATCGGACCCGGGGGTTATATTTGCTGCGGCTCAGGGGCTTTATTATCCGGTGTGGAGAACGCCTGGATTGGTCAATATTCCTATAAAAAGACATACTACTATTACAGCGGCAACTAAAGATGGGGGGATGATTGTTTTTGGCGGTGAGAAAGAACATTATTTAGGCGTAGATAATGTTTTGCTTTATGAGGCGCCTACAGATACAGTTTATCCAACAACTGCAACAAAAGGGATCCTAGTAATAAATAGAAACTGCAATTTCAATGATGAAATATTGGAAGAGCGATTCCATACGCCACCGTCTAGAAATGAAATTATTTCAAATCCGGATCTAGGTTGTTGGCCAAAGAATATCCGCCAGTTCGCCTCAACCATTCACTCTGGTCCTGTTGGTCTGTTGACCAAAACAAATGAGCTTTGGGGCATAGGGTCCTCTTCGTTTGGTCTAGGTGGTAAAAGGTCTGATCCCATGGATTGGAAAAGCAAAGTGGCTTTACCTGTTAAAATTGCAGAAAATATTAAGATGACAACTCTTCATCAAGGTGGTGGATACGCATTTACTTTTGGGTACGCTTTAACTAATGATGGGGAAGTGTTTAGGATTACAGGCTCACACCATGCCACGGATATTCAAGAAAATCATGTTAATGCGACCTCGTCAGCGGCTGTTAATGGACAATTTATAAAGTTAAAAGTCCCAGCCAATGATTATATCATCAACTTATTCACACCAACTTTTGGCACGAGAATCCTAGCATTGGGAAGCTCTGGAAATTATTACATCCTAGGAGGAGCAGATCACCTAACCTCTCATTTCGACAATGATCCTTTCCTTTTAGAGTTAACTCCAAAGGCAAAAGATTTCTTTTCTATGAGCACAACCAACGCTCTGACTATTATTCAATATCTAGGGGTTGACGGAAAACTCTATCAATATACCGATAGACGTTATAATTGGATAGTCAGCGACTATCCAGATGGGGTCTCTCCTGTGTTTCCATCTTATGTAGATAGCCTTGATTATTACACCCAACCTCTTCCTCTTAAAAGCACCGAAGATATAATTTTTAGCGAAGTGATTGGAGGAGGATTCAACTTTCTTCTGAAAGATACTCAAGGTAACTACTATACAAAAGCCACCCACGCGTTTGCTGGTATATTTTTAGGGAGTCAGGAGGATTTGGGGAATTATCGTGTATTGGTAAAATTAGGTCCTGATATTCCTGCTATTGAATTTTTACAAAATAACCCAAAATTTGAGTTGCTCTATAATGACTTTCGGGTTTTAGTTAATAAGGAGGAAAAAAGAATAGCTCTTATAGATACAGGTGCCCCTTTAATAAGTGCAGTTGAATATGGAGGAGGGAGTGAATTCTTTACGTCTCCCCCTCGCTCTGGAGAAAGAGCGAAGTATGGCTCTGTCCATATTCTCCCTAATGAAATTTCTGATCGGTTATTTTTTACAGATTGATATTCATCATGTTAATGCTTATTTTCGAAAAATCTGATTTGCATGGGACTGGTCAATAGGCTTTGTAAACCTTGTTCTCTAAGCGTTAGGTGACTTTACCATGCTTGATTTGTGTCGAGCAGGATGGGGGCTTTAGAAGGACACATCTTGGTGCGGCACAGAATTACTCAATAGAGTAACCCCACTCTTAGATCATAGCTGAAATATACAATCGGCACCGGCCAGCCTCATCAAGCAAATGAGAGCTATCGTCAGTAAATATCGAAAATCGGCTTAAGTCAATGTCCGGAATTTGTTGACTATCTTTCGTGGAGACATTATGTCTAGGCGAGTTGGACCCATCGTTAATGGGTGGGTCTTTCATTTAGTTAAAGTAGTATTTTACACCTAAGCTAACGCTATCTTCTTCTAAATTTACTTGACTAGATTTCACCTCCACAACTGCAACCTAGTCATTTCTTTTGCAAGGATTTTCGTCGCAGCGCCTTCTGGTTGATTACTCAATATTGCTTCATCATCCAATAGATTATTCGCTAAGTGCTCAAAATGCACCCGAACACCAATTTTTTCTAAGATATCCAGCATTGCACTATGCGTGGTGTGCCGAGTAATCTGCGATAACACGCGATCAAAATCAGGTAAATTATTGAATATACGATATTGCATATATTCAGGAGCATTTAATAATGCTTGGAGCACTTACTCAGGAAAGCCTGGAGGCAATGACTTGTCTTCTAATTATGTTAGATCTATTAAGAGACTCTCTCTGGACAGACGAATTACCACCAATAATAGTTGACTTCTAAGTCAGACTTTACCCTACGTCTAAACTCATTAAATAAATGGTAATCATCAAAAAAATGAGGTAATAGTCTGTGTATTCGTTAGGATTAAACCCTGATTTCCAATCTCAAACAAAACATCACCGATTGTATTAAATAGACACTCTCTGACTCAACGAATCTCTTTGCTCCCTATTTCTCTTCATGTCATTCAATATCCCTACTAAGGAATATAGTTAATTATAACCTCATTAAAGGATAATGAGACATCTTAAAGGCACGCCTTAACTCTATAGAGGGTTGGAAAAATGATATATAGTCCAAAGCAATTAGCAAATATGATGCTACTGATACGCCAAAAGAATGGATGGACACAATCAGAACTAGCAAAGAAAGTCGGTATCAAGCAAGCGACTATCTCGAACTTCGAGAACACCCCAAACAAAACAACACTTTCTACCTTCTTTAAGCTTGCCCAAGCAATGGATCTCACATTGAGTATCTAAGAAAAAGCACAGGTAACTTTGCTAGATGATAATGATAGTTGGTAATGCAGAAGCTAATCACATACATGAATGGTGAACTTGTTGACGCTTTAGAGAAACATCAGAATGGTGCTCACACTTTTCAATATGATAAAAACTGGATCACCAATGCGGTTATAAACTATTTTGACAATCTTTTGCCAGACAGCCCTCAAGTCAGAGATAGAATCGTTGCAAGGTACAACGCGTCATCCAAACAACCATTTGATATCCTGAAAGAAATCGGAAAGTACAGTGTTGGTGCGATTGCTTTACTTCCTCCAGAGCTGCCTTATATCAAATAACCACTTAGCTACGAAGTACTCGAAGCAAAAAAACTAGAATCTGTTCTTTCTGCATACAAGTCTGATATTCCGCTCGGGATGATCAAAGAAGAAGACTTTAGAATCTCAGTAGCAGGTGCCCAAGAGAAAACGGCTCTACTATTCGTTGATGGGCAATGGTGTATACCGAAAGGCAACACGCCGAAGACCCACATTATCAAATTACCTATTGGAGAGATCCAACAAGCTAACGCGACACTCGCTCTCAAAGATAGCGTAGAAAACGAGTACCTTTGTATTGAGCCAGCTAGAGCTATAGAAATTCGCAGTTCCCAACGTCAATATAATCAAAACAGACAGCATTAAAGCTTTAGCTATGGAGCGCTTTGATAGACGCAGGACAAAAGGCAGAGCAGGATTACTACGCTTTCCTTAGGAAGATATTTGCCAAGTATTTGGTATGCCATCATCAATTAAATACGAATCTTAAGGCGGCCCAAGGATAGAACCGATAATGGGGTCAAGCAATGCAATAGATAATCGATGAAATGAAAGATGCCTTACCTAAAGCAATGTTACAAGTAAGTGCGACACTGCCTGATGACTTTCCTAAGCATATCGCAGACTCTATTTTTGAAAATACTCAGAAAATAATTAAGAAAATTTAGCTATAAAAAACCAAATTATTACGCGAGATTTACATAATTGGACACGGGTTCTGTTCCTTTTGGAGTGGGGCTTTCATATAAAATTCAAATTAATTTAAATTTTATATAATAAATCAAAATTCCCACTCCCGATATCCACTCCAACTCATGCTCTAAGGGAATCCTCATTCCCCCTCTTCTGACGAAATGAAACAAGCTAAAAAAGCGTTCAAAGCCAGTTTAAAATCGTCTCTGACTCAGTTTGACGAGAAAACTGAATTACCCGACGTCAGTGCTCTTCAGATGTCGCAGTTAAATACACCCGAGCCATGGCAGTACTAAAAGCAAGTACAGATAGATAGCTTATTAGTACATGCATAACTTCTCTCCATGAATTACGAATACTTTCTCTTACTATCTATGCTCAAGTTATACATCCTACGTCTCCCAATTTAACTTCATATCGAGTTTCAATATTTTAACGACGCTATTGAAGAATGAAGAACTCAAAGGTGCTCTTCTCGGAATCTTCTTTTCTGTTTGTAGGCAATGGTTGCTACTGCCAAAACGAAGCAACAGGTAATCAGTGTTTCAACGGCACCGAAGAGTTGACCCTTTAAGCTAGTCACTAACATGATATGCGAACCAATACTTTATGCGCTAGATGTCACATCCTTAGTCGAAATAGAGGTAAGCCCTGACGGGGCTGGGAGGATTGAAGACGGTTTTCTTATTATGTCTGAAAACGCCTTAGTCTCTGTCTCGATTAACGGGAGTAAGCTTTCTTCGTACCTACCCCATCAGCCCGATTATTACAAAGTGAAGGTAGATAACACAGAGCTACGTTTAAACCTTAATGTAGCAGATAGCCTCTACACGAGAAGGGATAAAGGCTTGCCCGTCCGTTTATTATTGAATGACGTTAATGTCACTAACCGTAACCTAGAAGTTGAATTCATTAACTCCAACGGTGAAAAAGTCCCCGGAAGTAAAGGAAAAAAAGCCTGGTCAACCTGTAATTTGAGTTTTTCTGAACCACGGGCAATGGTTCTTTTTGATGACAAAATTTATGGAGTGCCAGGAAACCAAACGCATGAATCATTGTTCACGTTTGACTGCCGCGAAAGAGATTATATCAATCCCATCCAAGCTATAGATTTTGTGGCGATAAGCAGTATGGGGAGCAATGAGATAATAAACCGCTCTGGCGCACCTTCATTAAAGCACATCGAAGTAAATGGTGTTTATAGGATATCGTATGATAAGTTTAACCAACAACCAGTTCAGGTTAATGTCTCTCCATTTCTGAACGACATTTTCAATCACTATAGCAAAAATTGGCTTATAGGACCGTACACAGTTTCAGGTTCTGAAGACCTAATAGTAGATTCATGGGGGAACCTAACGTTTTTAGGAAACTTCCAACCATCTCTCCTAACTCTCGAATTTCAAGCAGAGGAACTAATCACCTATGAGATTGATATTGATTACAACAACATCAAAACATCAGATACTCACATATATAATCAAAATCATCATTCAATGACTCTTGCCAAAAATATTGAATTAAATGGTCAACAGCTATCTTTCGAAGATATACCTTACCTAAAATTGGGGAGTCCAATAATGGTAAGTGCTATAAATGAAGAAGGTGAAAATACAGATATTACTTCTCACATTCGCCTTAAGGCCGATAGAAACACTGAGAATGATGCCATCATATTAAGCGGTAATCGGTTGTACATAAATGGGTCGGAGGGTCAATATCGATTTGATTTGTTAGATAATACATACAGGCAAGAGTTTGCAAGCGTCCTTTTTAACGTCGTCGACACGATGAAAATACGTGTCATTCAAGGTCCACACTTAGATACGTCAATACCCGTAGGCTCAACTGGTCGCTTGGCATTTAAAAGAAAAGACGGGACAGACTATGAAATTAAATTCAATCGAACCACCTCTTTTTTAAGGTCTTATCGATCCATCAGGAAACTTATTATTTTACCAGTCCCGCTAACTGATTATCCATTGATTAACAAAAAATAGACTAAGAATGTCGTCTGGAGCGGCATTCTTTTCTAAAAAATCACCTCAAACATCAAGATTAACGTTTAAAAACTTACACTCTAAATAGCCTCCACCCTATTACATCGCACTTATCTATTTTTCGCTGACGATTCAATAACATTTTATATTCTTACAGATAACTATTAGATAAAACCTACCCCTCTATTGGAAGGGGTTGTGGTGTAAATTTTACCACGCGCTGTATCTAAATTAATACTCCAAGTACTGACAAGATTCTAGAACGCACCATCACATCAAGAAATCCCATAAAATAAATATCATTTAGAGACTGGAGGCATTTCGCAGACAGTATCTAACTCTAAATCCCATCATAAACTCTTAATAAAAATAAATTAAATTTAAATTATTATCAAATAGCCTTCATATTCGTTATTTTAATTTATATAATAATTTAAAATTTAACTAAAATCCCCTTTCTAAGGAGAACAATTTACTAGATTTAAATATATTTCCATTCAATTAACTTTAGTCGTTGAAATCATGGTTTTTCTTATAAAAAAAAGAGTACGTTGCTATGATAAATAAAAAACTAGAAAAAATAATTCAAAAAAAACGAGGTTTAGAGACTCTATTACGCTATCTTCGGATTAAGTTAAAAAGTAGAAAAAATAAAAATGCATCTCTCGATGTGAGATACCTTTCTGACCATTTAAAAAAAGACATTGGGGTATATGATAAGTACCGCTAACATAATTAATAAATCTTCGTCCTCTTGCTTACTGGTTATGTCGCAAAGTTTGGTTGACTACATACGCACTAATTTTTAGATGCAATTAGGCTGCTAGCACAAAATTAATCCCAAGCAGATAAGCCTTCAGGATTGTAGAGCTGTCTATTTTCATAGCTCCAGTTCTGCAAGCGGCAGAACTGGCTCCATCATCAGGTTCCTATCCCAGGCAAGGAGGCATCTTACCTTTCCGGTAACTTTGCTCAGCTATTAGACAATGGTCAATAACATAGATGTGATTAATAACCAAATTTCCGCTTTATTATCATCTTTCAAGCTGAACAAGAGGGAAACCAAAACATGTATCTAGCCTCATTCATAGCTTTGGTTGGCTCGCTATTATTTACATATTTCGGGATACCATTAGGTGCAATGTTCGGTGCTCTGATTGCTCTTTTATTAACGTCAAAAGCAGGGTTTACTCTAACTCTTCCCAAAAGCACATTGACTGGTGTCCAGTTAATCCTTGGGACCACAGTGGGCTCAATCGTCCCTGTACAAACTCTTTCCAAGGGTTATCCGATATTACTTTTTATAGGACTCGTCCTTTGTATGTCAGCACAAGTTCTCACCTCCTATATCTGGCTTTATAAGCGAGAGAAATGGTCAAAATATGAAAGCCTACTTGGGTCGGTTCCGGGAGCAATGGCCGCGGTTCTTGTCATTAATGAAAAGCACAATTCGCCTTCTAGTAAAGTAGTTTTCACTCACACAGTTCGACTCATATTCTTAATCATTGCTTCCGCTCTTCTTGTCTCAACGGACAAATCACCAATTCCTGGACCTGCTATTTCATTAGACAATCTTTGTATACTTCTCCCACTTTTCCTCGCCTACTTTTCAGGTTTACTTTTCGATAAAATTGGGACTCCTGCACCGTATATGGTAACTGGAATGTTAGCAACTATGTTTGTAAACGCAGGGTTACCGTCATACAATTTTCTTGTCCCGACAGAACTTGTATTTATTGCGACATCCGCTCTAGGGGCATTGATAGGGATCCGTCTAAAAGATATAACCGGTGCAGATGTCTTCTCTTATGCGCGAGCAGGGATCATTGCTACAACGTTAAGTCTTACAGTAACGGTTAGTTTTGCTTATATATTCAGTAAGCTAATTGATAAGGAGTTCCTAGTACTCTTGATGTCATGGGTTCCAGGCAGTGTTGAGTCTATGACTGTTGCTGCTATTTATCTTGGGCTAGAGCCTGCACTAATTATGCTTAGTCATATCATTCGCATGATAATCCTTCATTCTATTCCTCTCTGCTCCAATGTTTATAAACATTTACGAAGCAATTATGAAAGGTGACATTGGCTTAGTTTCATTAAAAAACCTCGGTTAATATTAACGCTATTCTCCTAGGTTAGTCCAAGTAACCTGAACTCTGTAAACGCATGCGAGCCTTTGGGGTCAATTCATATAGCCAAGCCAATCAATATGACCACTTCCCCATTCCTTTGCACTCATTGGTTTTATATAAAGCTCATCGACCTGTTCAACAGCAACACCATAATTCGTGTGTTCATGAAGCCTTAACCAAGAGTTGCTTCCCTTGGTTTACTCGCCACCTTAGGTATTTTAACTTTGGTGTCGTAACTCACACTTATTTACAGAACTCCAAGTGTGACTCACCAAAACCCTAGTCATAAAGTTTGGTGCACTTATGTTATTCCAAAAAACATTTTAATCACCATTCCCAAAAACCCACTTCATATCTAAGCCATTCAACCTCCTCATCGGCACCATGCCATTTATGTCAGTTAGGAGCCTCGAAGGTATTAATAACGAAAGAAGCCACCGAGAGGTTTTATGTCTAAATTTTTGTTCAGATTAAGTGCAACTTCGTTGAATTGATCACTACCGACCGAATAATTTTGAGAGAAACTCAAGAGCAAGGGGCATAAATTATTATTACTTCGATGTGTTTCTATTCTTACGCTGTTAGCCTAAAGATTTGATGGGGTAGAATATGACCCCGACGCTGATGAAAATAGGCCATTTGCTCGAAATTATCCGAGGTTTAAATCAGGCTCACCGTGACATCTTTAATCAACAAGGCTCCTTATGAAAAATAGTACGATTGGCATCATTGGTATTGGCCCTCGAGGACTAAGCGTTTTAGAGCGTATAATAGCCCTCTCAATAGATCCCCCCCATCAACCATTAGATATAAAAGTATTTGACCCAAACCTTCCAGGCTCTGGGTGTCATAATGTCAAACAACCGAATCATTTACTCGTAAATACAGTCAGCTCTCAAATCACTATGTTCGCTGATGAGAGTGTGAGTGAAGCTAAAAATATAATTTCAGGGCCTAATTTTTATCAATGGTTGTGCGAAAGACCCAAAGATGAGCTAAGTCCTAAAACAATATTGCCGAACGAATACTATTCTCGTGCTCTTTTTGGTGAGTATCTGAATTGGGTATTTCACTACCTTGTTGATATGTCCTTTTCACATATCACGATCGACTATGTACCTTCTGAAATTATTGATATCACCAAATTAGATGATAACTCTTGGAATTTGCTTGATGACCGAAGCCTTATCACCAATGTTGAATACCTCTACTTAACTACAGGGCACACGAAAGCCAAATATATAAACCCTGATACTGCCCAAGAAATTTTTAATCCATACCCATTAAAAGAAAAACTAAAAAATATCACTTCAAATCAAACGGTCGCTCTCCAAGGGCTCGGATTAACGGCTTGTGACATTCTGGCAGAGTTGTCGATTGGGCGTGGCGGAGAATTCATCCGCCCTCAAAAAGGTTGCCTTCAATATTTACCTTCTGGAAATGAGCCCAAAATCATCGCCTATTCACGCTCTGGTCTGCCTTTGTCCGGAAGAGCGGAAAACCAAAAAGGAACATCTAAGCAGTACCATGCTAAGTTTCTAACACCTGAGAAGGTCGCCAACTTTAGAGAACGAGGGGACGTCAGTTTTATAAAAGACATACTGCCTTTGCTTATAAAAGACATGGAGTATGCGTACTACGAAAGCTACCTAAGCCAAAAGAAAGGGCTTATTGCGGCCCAAAAATTTTGTAACCAGTTTCTATACTCACGACTGAATGAACAGAAAGTGCTCGTTGCTAAAACCATTTCGATTGAAGATAGGTTTAGTTGGGAGAAACTTACCGCACCAGTCCCAAGCTACGCGCTTGCCTCTCCAGACGTCTATATTGCTTGGCTGATAGATTTCCTTGAAGCCGATATTAAAGAAGCTAAAAAAGGGAACCTCAGTAGCCCAATAAAATCGGCTAGCGACGTATTACGTGACTTAAGAGATCTCATTCGAAGTGTTATCGACTTTAAAGGCCTGACGGAAGAATCACATCGTTGGGTTGATTCTGTGTTTATTCCTTTGATGAACCGGCTCGCCGTAGGTCCACCAAAAGAAAGAATAGAAGAGATGGTCGCTTTGCTAAAAAGTGGTGTACTCAAGTTAAATCTTGGCCCTTCGCCAGACGTAAGACATAGTTCGAATACAAACTTGTTCACTCTCAAATCAACAGTGTGGCCTGAACTACAAGAACAAGCCAACATAAAAATTCATGGAAAGATCACAATACACAGCCCGGAAGACGATGGGACTGAGCTCTGGAAAAACCTTTTAGCTAAACAATATACAAGGCTTTACTTCAATGGAAATTATCATCCCGGTGGGATTGATGTAACACCAAACATGAATGTGATCGATGCAAACGGAATCGAGCAAAATAACATTTGGGCGCTGGGCATTCCGACAGAAGGCAATAAATTTTACACCTTTATCATACCTAGACCTGGTGTTAACTCTACGGCGCTTGTCGATGCAGGTAGGTCGGTCCGGGCTCTCTTTAAACAGTTGTCTTAGGCCCAGGCTTAAGATGAAGATGTCACAAGTTAAACTATTAAACCGCACCTCTTTCGCAGGGCTAGTTGCAATATTAGTCGGGAATGGCATTGGACGCTTTGCCTACATAGCCTTAATGCCTGTGCTCATTCAAAACCGTTGGTTCTCAAGCGAAGATGCCTCCATTCTTGGCGCTGCAACGCTCATTGGTTATATCTTAGGGCCCCCTGCTTCAAGTTTTTTACAGACATATTACTCAATAGCTACACTCATACGTGCCTCTCTGTTATTAAGTAGCTTTAGTTACCTTGGCTGTGCTTTGAATTCTGCTCCCTTTGAATGGTTTTTGACATTGAGAACCATCGCTGGAATATCGGGAGCTGTTCTTATGGTACTCGTCCCACCAATGATCGTTCGCCTTCACCCCCAAGATATGAAAGCAAGAATCAGTGGCGTAGTGTTTTCAGGAATTGGTTTGGGTGCGATGATTTCAGGCACGTTCACACCTCTACTTATCTCTCAAAGTGTCGAAAGCGCATGGCTTGGTATAGGAGCGATCGCTTTCCTCGCGACTGTCTTAACATGGAACACATGGTCTCTCGAGGTTAAACCAAATCACGGCGCTCAAAGTCCCTCTAGATTGAGTGCCTTATCTAAATATGAGCGTGTAAGTATTAGCTGTGTACTTTTAGCTTATGCCTTTAACGCCATTGGTTACCTACCGCATTCTCTCTTTTGGGTCGATTATCTTGTTCGTGAGCTAGGAATGAGTTTCGCGAGCGGGGGTTTTTATTGGGCAGTCTTTGGTATAGGAGCTGCGGTTGGACCAATCGTGACCGGTATATTAGGTGATAAGTTCGGACTTAAAAAAGCACTATTGGTGGCTTTTTCGTGTAAAGCTATAGGGGTAGCACTTCCCTTGCTAAATACCAATATGATTGCACTTTTTGCTTCATCTCTACTCGTTGGTATGTTTACCCCTGGCACCGTAACACTCGTATCAACTTACACCTTAGAAATTGTTGGGACACAACTCCATACGAAATTTTGGGGGGCAATGACAATGGCCTTTGCTATATCGCAAGGCGTAGGTGCCGTTGTGATGGCTCATTATGCCCCACAACTCAACAGCTATAACGCCCTATTTATAATCAGTGCGAGCGCACTCATTTTATCGATAGTCTGCATTACATTTACATCAACCAAAAAGTAACCATAACACTGCTCAAACGATCAGTTAAAAAAGAAATCGATCATGAAACTCTCCCCCATTTTTTTCTAGAGTTGGACGACCTTGGTATTATACGTCAGACGTAATAACTTTTATCGCTCTCAGTCTTCTATCACAGCAGACGGCAAAGCGTACGCTCCTTTCTGTATCACCTTTTCGGCATAATCAAAGCCAACCCTAAATCGAAAAACCCCAACTGGGTTAATCGACTTGGCTCCCAGTTTAGAGAAAGCTCTCCCAGCTTTGGTTCGAAAAGAAGAAGTCTGTGGATTGGTGGTGATACTGACCCGATTGTGACTGATGTCTTCCTCTGGAATAGAACCGGGTGCCTCTCCCACCAAGTAGTGAGCTCGCCCATCTTCGCTGTATTGGACTCGCCCTGAAGGAGCCTCTGTCGCGGTTCTCCTGCGGATCTTATCACCGCTTGTCGCGTATCGATATTCGAGCGATACTGGTAAGGTGATATTACCGTCGGCTTCAAAGAACATAGTCGGCCGCTTGTCCAATCCCTGAAAAGCCGTCTCTACCGCTTCGGTGATATCTGACAGAGCATGACACAGCGTCACCGGGTCTCTTTCGGCTATCACTCCCACCACAAAACCTACAGCGCATCCTGCCACTGAAGATACGATATCTCCGGCCAACCAAGCCGCAAAATCTTCCTTATCCTTGGTCGCAATTTCAACAACATAACTCCCAGAGGCGGGGGTCGCTTTTAATGATATCTCCGGTTTGAAAGTAGTGCCCGGCGTCTTACCTCTCATCACTTTTTGCGTTTTCCACAAATTCAGTCTTGCTACCAGGCTGCCGGTAAATTTTTTGTAATAGATATCGTGTGAGCCCATGTAGCGCCAGTCGGTACTGTTGACCGACGTGAGCTGAAATGGCAGCTTACCGCCATGCTTTCTCACCAGCATTGGCAGAATATCAAAGCCAGCTTGTGATGCCTTCGCGTCTTTAAATTGTGGCATACTCCCGCTGACCACCTTTAATGCATCTCGGAAAGCAACCGACATCCACATCGTTGGCATATTACAGTCAGTGTCTGTATCGGTTTTGCAGTAGCCGTTAGCCGATTTTTTCCACGGATTGCCTTTCAGTGCTGGGCTTGGGGCATTGATAATCACTTCCAGCTCAAATACATCAACCAATCCCCTGAGATCCTGACTAGACACATCCAGCCCTAAGCGCAACAGCCAGGAAAATTTGCCATTACCACCAATGTGCTCATTGACGGTGTAGTAGTCCGGCCAGCCCTCCAACGTCGCAAAGCTGTTATCAGCAAATTGTATTGTTTGTTTGTCGACATTAGGATGCTGAGGTAAGTCAGCCAGCAAGGACGGCAACGCAGCGGTATGGAGCGATGGGTCAATCAGAACCGCATCCCTAAAACGCGCGCCAGCATCTCCCGGTGATTGGCACTGACTGACGTTAACCTCAAAAATTTTACAACGCCACCAATTGACCAAATGACCCAATTCTTCGAAATAAAATTTATAAAAATCCGCACTGTTGCGTGATACCAGATCAGAATTCATAACGATCATCGCGTGTTGATCGGTAAAGACCAGACCGGCAGGACGCTTTCCTATGGCTGTAGAATCCACCCAATAGGGTTGGCGCTGCTGATAGTACGCTGGGTCAGCAATGACTTTATACAATTCGTTGGTGACCTGATCGCGTGTCCATGATGTATAAGCAGGGTTGGATTTAGCCACATCTTCATATCCTGTTCCAAAAGAATGATTGAAAATGTTCGCCAGTTTTGTGGCGAAGAGGCTGCCGCCACTCGCATACTCAATCTCAGTCAGAGAATTCGAATCAAAGACCGTCGGGGCGGCTAAGAACGAAGCGAAGTTGCTATTCTGAGGCGTAAACTTTTGCTGGACATTGATTTCCTGCTCACTATCGCCTTGCCAGAAGTCATAGTTAATACGTTGAGCTTGAGAACGCCAGTCAACCAGATTTTGATAGTCAGACTGGATAAGGTTTACTTCACCCGGTTTATCTCGCCACAGGCCCGCTTGACGAATGCTCTCAATCACCTCATCGCCTAAATCATTGATGGCATCGGACACGACGTCTTGTAAACCTTCGCCAATAGTTGAGTCATTACTTAAATCAGTCAGCACGTCGGTCAGAAACTTTATTTCCTTTTGGTTTAACGTCCCTGGTTCAGTGGTGAGCTCGACCACCCCTTCGACTGCTTCTCCCACTGGACCCGCTAACCCCAATAACATGCGTCTGAGATTTTTCGCAGAAGGGTGGCGAGCATAATCGACAATGTGTTTGATTTCTGGGCCAACTAGTGGCAGATCTTCAATCGTCTTCAACAGAACATGCTCCGGGCTGGCATCATTAAGGTACTTCGTCATTGCAGCCTGATAATCCGTTTTGGCTTGTTGCGCGCTTTTATCGTAGCCCGCTTTAAGTGTTTTAAGGTCATCTAAGGTCTTACTTTCTTCCAGAAGTAGACCCGCAAAATGGGTTCCATCATTCTGAGCCCATGTTTCATGTAATTTATGCCAACGGCTCCCACGCGCCAGTTGCACTTTTTCCCGGGATGATTCTAGAGTCGCTTCATACTCTTGATTGAGAGCGTCAAGTGCATCTCGTAAATCATTATACTCATCGGAAGTGACGCCACATGCTACCGCCATCCACCATACCCACGCCCACGCACATTGCTCCCTCTTATCACGTTTTTTACTGGCGACACGTTCTTGTAAGGACGAGATGCGCGGTAGGTAAATGTCTTTAATCCTTTTCGCTTCATAGGCTTCCATCGTCGTGAAAAGGGTCTCCATATTGCTCAATGTAGCGTCGATGTTGGCTTGCACTGTCTGGTGGCGGAATGTTTGTCCCAATGAGGTCGCTTTGGCACACCAGTGCCCGGGTATATCGATTAAGGTTTGATTGCAAGTGACGGGCCGAGCACGACGGACAATGTCTGGATAGTCATTAATATTACGTCCTTCCTCAAACCACTCGCCGCCAAGGAAGGTCCAGATTTTCCTATCTCCAGTCGAAAGTCGATGGACTTTCCCGTTGGGTAAATAGACTGTCACTGGTGACTCCGTCAAGCTAACATCCACAATGACGCGCTTGCCTTGTTCGATAGGTGAACGATGTGTGTAAGTCTCACCCGCACTTGTTCCTGGTGGGATGAACAGGGCTTGCCTGTTAGATGCTAAAGCCTGTATATAAGCTTGTGAATTATTTGATACGGAATAGGTCATAGTCTGTTCGAAGGCTTCGGGTAGCACTAGACTCGCTAAGGTTCCTGTCCCTTGAAGATTCCCATCGAATTTAAGAATTAATTGATTGATGTTGCTAAGATATCCCGCAATCCGATTGGCATTGGTTCCCATGTTTTGCAAAATGAAAGGATTAGTAATCTCGTGCTGCTGGGTGTAATCAAGCTGAGTGACACAGAGTTCTCCATCTATAGAGTAACATTGGGGCTCCCCTTGCAAGCTATCCGAATACCACGAATTGAGCTCCGATGAATTGCCTGCAAACCATTTAAACTCGCTGTTTTTGGCCAAATGGCATGAGTCATCCAGGCTTTCATAGCCAGTGAAACCTAAGACGTTTTCATGGTTTTGCACTGCTGGGCGAGTAACAAAACCGTTATGGCTCCCACACTCAAGAATGGTCAGACGATCGTAATTTAGCTCGTGCGTTGGCACATCAATGATCGTTGTCCCATCGTAGGTCAATAAACCAATCCGTTTTGAGGTCGGCATAACTGCATACAAAAAACCCTCGCCAGCCTGACTAAGTGCTCTTTTTATTTTTAACTGAGGAAAATTTTCAGAAAAATCGTCACTTGGAGGGGCACTGTCTAACCGGGGATAGTTAAATCTGAGGCCATCAATAAGCCAGCCATTAGACCAGAATGAGATACTAATTAAATCTGGTTGAATCTCGTGTTCACTTTTGACAATGTTGGACGAAAAATCAGAACTGCCAAAGGATTTTTTATCTCCGTTGTTATAATGAAATTCGATTTTTACTATCGATGGTTCATCAGCACTTCCCCAATAAAAGTTGCCGCTATATATGACCATTTTATTTAAACCAGCGGTATCTAAGGACGAAATGATGCCGCCCTCACCACCGATCTGATAGATTTTTTCTTCAGAGTCATAAGTGTAAACAAATCCATCAATCGCGGCCCCGTGACGAATTGACAACTCATTGAGCTTACTCATCTCAACATTGACTGCGTATTTGGCATCAGTTCTGCCAAATTCATAGTGAAAAAACCTTTCGTTCGGAGGCTGAAACGCTGAAGAAATAGTGCTGAATACCAAAAAAAATATCCCAAGAAACGTCTTTGTTCCTAAGAGAAATCTGCGTTCAATAACCATATGTCCCTCCAGCTTCCCCGTAGGGCGAATAACATAACTTTATTGATAATGAAATTAGAATAGCGAACAAATAAAGAGACATAATTTATACATAATTATGTCTCTTTATCATAAATCTTAGTTTTCTCGTAAGCGTCTTCAAATCATTGAATTCCTAATATCGACACAGATATCGCCAAATAAGGCGGTATCTATCATTCTGAGTGGTGTTCGGTGAGAGACGGACTATTTCTTCGATTTGAAGGCGCATTATTGGTCAAGCGGCTGCAATTCTTACCGGAAGGGAGCGAGGTAGTAAGCGATAACCCAACCTATAAAACATGGGAAATCAGCAAAAAAGATTTAGAATATAAAGATTTCCAAGAAAACAGCACTTCCTCATAGCTTCTGCAGAGAGAAAGTACTGTTATAGTAATCAATTATAAACAACCTACTCTCGTAGGTTTGATGCTAGGATGAATAACAGTCCCATTAGTATGAGCTAAATATATTCGTTCATTTTCTAGAACGCATACAAATTCTGATGATGGTTCAACTTGGCTTCTACAAGAAGACGGGTATTTTATCATCAATGGAGAATGTACAATCAGCGGCACTGCAACGAAATCTAATTTTTACTATAACGTTGTTAATGCTGAAGCAACAGGTTGTACTGATTTAGCTAAAAATGGTACTAATTATAATGGGGTTGTAGTTGCCTTCAATTATAAAGGTCAAAGATACCTCAATGGTCTGTTCAAGAATAGTTCAGGAATTCTGCAAGCAAATGTAACCTCAAGCTAAATTTTCTCCAATATACGAATGTAGTTGTCAGGTGAGGAGTTAAACAACTACATTCACTGCGTATCGGAACCTTTTACTTGATTATCGTCACAAAAACTAATTAAATAATAAATTATTCACATCTTGCCAAGTATCGAGCTGCCATTTTCATCAAAATGAGCGACTTCCACGCTTGATAAAAAACCTTTAGAAGTTTCAGTGACCCTGATGTAATCGTAGAACTTCACCTGTGTCCGGCTCTCTCTTCACTGATTTGTATAAAAACTCATTAAATCGTGCCAAAACCAAGCAATTACTCTATATTTATTTTTTATAAAAAATAGAATAATGTCTCTTGATTAGTATCTATATATGTATTAATTTAAATATTATTGTCACACGAAGAAAGGAGATTAAAATGATGAAACTTAGCCCTTTTTACTTCTTTATCTCCCCGAGAATGTCTTGGTATATCCTTGATCCATCAATAAAAAACAACTCAGAAACCTCTAATAACTAATTGGAGTGTAAGTATTTAGCATTATAATCTATGGTTATTTAGCCTACATTTATACCAAATAAATTATAATCTACATTCATCTCCTTGTTGATAACTTGAAATCATCATCAAAAGACGGGGGGAACTAACTTCAAATTTCACTGATGATGTCATATTAGATGGTAAAGTTATGCTACGACCAAAACTTGAAAACTTAAACGCCTCTATTGGAAACTGTTTATTACAACGTAATGAATCAGGCGCAGAATTAATTCTTAGTAATAAAAAATCATTTTCTATCACAGCACCTGAGAGTTGTATACTTGAGACTCTCATTAAGAATGATAAGCTCATCTCTACCAAAGAAGAGTTGGTCATTTCCGCTTGGGGGAGCCCGGATATCATTGGTTCCAACTCTTTACCAGTTGCGATTACTAATCTAAGAAAAGTCTTAAAACTTGATAATATCAAAATCGTTAATATTCCAAGAAAAGGTTACAAACTTAATATCCCTGAATCTGAAGCTTCGCTAGACTTACCTAAACAGATAAAATTAAATCACTACCCTAAATACGCATTTTGGAGTATTTATTCAACGATCTTAATTACAATAATAATAGGTGGTTATTTCTCTTTCTGGCATGAATTCGAGATTGTCAATGTAAATGTCAATAATCAATCTAGTCAAATATGTTTAACTAAAAAAGATGAACTAGAATTAATCTTAACATCTTCTGAAAAACAAGTCGCTTTTACCGCAGCCTCTCAGACGGTTCCATAATCTCTCGTCATTTATAATTATGCTAAAGAGTACAACATATAATCACTGGCTCTAGTGTACGATTTATTTAAGGTAATTAAGTAAATCGTACAACCCTTTATCACTCTCTAACAACAAGGTAAAAAATTTTTCAAAATAATTTTATAGTTAATGACACCTATATACTAAGGCACAGTCCTACTCTCTTAAAATAAAATGGCCATTCACCTCAAGCTTTGCCTCTCCGACTTCCTTGGAATTAATTATCAATAATTAATTTAAAACGTTATAACATAACAATTAATGTGAGTTGTGTTTTATTAATTAGAGATAATATCAATGAAATGTAGTTGTAGTTATTACTTGAAATACCTCAGCATTGCAATTTTGGCTTTGAGCTGTATTACCAAGGCTTTTGCTTCGATTCACGTCAAGGACGTACTCGGAAGGGAGATAGATTTGGAAAAACCAGCAAGCAATATTTTCCTAGGGTTTTATTTTGAAGACTATCTGGCCATCGTGGGACCAGATGCGTACAAAAAAGTGGCTATTTTCCCAAAAAATTCTTGGAAAGATTACCGTCAATCTCAATGGGCAACATATAAAAAAATCATTCCAGAGTTAGAAACGATTATCGATTCAGGCTCTCTTTACACTGGTACTTTTGATTTCGAGAAGCTCTTATTAACTAAGCCAGATGTTGCGCTTATTGCGGCATGGCAATATGAGGCTCTTGATGAAAAAGTTGAAATCCTTGAAAAGAGTGGCATCAAAGTTGTAGTTGTGGACTTCAACGCTCAAACGCTTGAAAACCACGTTGCTAGTGCACGTATTATAGGTCAAGTAATGGGCGCAGAAGAGCGCGCAGAGACTATTGCAACAGAATACGAAAGCGCCATTAACCTGGTAAAACAACGTGTTATGAAACATCTGGAAAACAAAAAAGTACGCAGTGTGTATGTTGAAGCGGGTACAGGTGGGCCGAGTGAATACGGTAAATCTTACTCAACGACAATGTGGGGCAACCTTTTGAACATGGCGGGTGCCGATAATATCGCCAGTGGGATGTTTGAAGGTTCTGCTCAGCTAACGCCCGAATATGTTTTGAGTCAAGATCCAGAGGTAATCTTTATATCCGGAGCCCACTGGGCTAAGCATAGCGACAGCGCACTGCTTGGCTTCGACAGCACAATGGAAGAAGTGCAGGCTAGATACCGCCCATACCTAAACCGTCCTGGATGGAAACAACTCACTGCGGTTCAAAATGGTGACGTTTACGGTATGTACCACTCAGGAACTCGTACTATTTACGATCACGTCTTCTTATTATACCTAGCGAAGTCGATTTACCCAGAAGCATTTAAAGACATTGAACCTAAGACATTACACCAAAATTTTTTTAAGAACTACATGCCGCAAGCGCTCAAAGGCACTTTCATGATTCAGGTGGAAGTAAACCATGAATAAAAGCATTAAAATGACGTCTAACCTTAATTCCAGCGGCGGTATTTATCAACGAATGCAGAAGCAGCGGAGTAAGATTTTGCTGGTCACCTTTCTGGCGATGAGCCTTTCCGCTTTGTTTGATATTGGTACTGGATCATCGTGGCTCGGTGTTGAGCAAGTTCTTGAAGCTCTCCTTGGTGGCCCCTCTGGTGACAACTTATCAACACTCATCGTCTGGCAACTTCGGCTCCCCATCACTCTCACCTGTATCATGGTTGGTGCCTCACTCGGCCTCGCTGGCGGCCTGATGCAAACCCTGCTAGCCAACCCCCTAGCAAGCCCCTATACCCTTGGCATCTCCGCCGCTGCTGGATTCGGTGCTGCCATGGCTTTATTAACCGGTTTTTCAGTGTTTGGTTTGCATTGGTTAGGCGTGCCGTTTGCCGCGTTTTTGACGTCTGGATTAGCGAGCCTAGCGATCTACCTTATTGGTAAGAGTCGAAATATGGACGCCAAAGTACTCATTTTATCGGGTATTGTCGTTCTGTTCTTTTTCCAAGCTCTCCAGTCATTAACCCAATATTTAGCGTCACCAGAGGTGCTACAACAAATTGTTTTTTGGTTATTTGGCAGTTTGTTGAAAGCGAGTTGGTTGTCCTTCTTTGTTTCAGGAGTCGTTTTCATGTTCAGTTTATTCTTTGCGCTGTCGAAAGTGTGGGCACTTACCGCCCTCACTTCGGGCGAAGATCGCGCACTGGCTTTGGGGATTAAGGCAAGCAAGTTAAGGCTACAGATGTTTCTGCTTTGCTCCTTATTAACTGCGGGCGCAGTGTCGTTTGTCGGAACCATTGGTTTCATTGGCTTAGTAGCCCCTCACCTCGCAAGAATATTAGTCGGCGAAGATCAGCGTTTCTACTTACCTTTGGCCGCATTGATGGGCGCGTTGCTTTTATGTACCTCGTCCCTTGTTGCTAAGTTGATCGTACCAGGCACTATCATTCCAATTGGTATCGTCACATCCTTGATAGGTGTCCCGATACTTCTTTATTTTCTAATAAGCAGGAGGTTTATCTAATGAAGTCACTTTCAATAGATAATCTCGCCGTCACCGTAGGAAGAAAACTCGTTTTGGAGAAGGTAGAAGCGCACTTTTGGGGCGGAGAATTTTCTGCTATTTTAGGCCCAAATGGTGCAGGAAAGACGACCTTACTCAAGGCCGTCATGGGCATTATTCCTTCTGATGGGAAGGTTAATTCCAGTGGAGGGGACGGAAAAAAGTTAGCACCTAGCGCCTTCTCGTACCTGTGTCAGCTCAACAAATCATCCTGTCAATTAACTGTTTTTGAGTTTGTGTTGCTTGGCTTTGTGCATCAGCTGGGCTGGAATGTCACATTTGAACAAGAACAAAAAGCAGAATCCATCCTTATCTATTTAGGTCTGATAAATCTCGCTCCAAGACAGTTTTCTCAGCTCAGTGGCGGTCAGCAACAGCTAGTTTCCTTGGCACAAGCGCTGGTTGCTGAGCCCGACGTCTTGCTTTTAGATGAACCAACAAGTGCCCTAGATCTTAGGCATCAAGTTCAAATTTTAGACCTTGTTCGTCAATATACACGAGCAAGAGGTATCATCACCATTGCAGTACTGCATGATCTCTCTCTTGCAGCTCGGTACTGCGACCACCTTCTTTTGCTTAGTGATGGCGTCGTACAACACAGTGGTAAACCACAAGACGTGCTCGATTCTGAAAGGCTCAGCCAGATATATCAGGTTCAGGTGAACGTAGGTTGTTGCGTACATGGGCATACTCACGTCACCCCAATTCGGATCCTTGACACTGATTAAAAGCGTAATTGGAATTTATTATGACAATGACTAACAGGCATTATCAATTATTAATCGCTATATCTACATTTGAATCTCAGATCCAAGCTCTGACGCACTACAGTCTTGAAAATTGTGAGTGTTTTGCCCTTTTGCAGGAGAAGCTGGATGAATTATCTTCTTGGATTTTGCAAGAAAAACCTCAGGCCATTAGCAAAGAGTTGGAGGTTGCCCCTGAGCATGACCGTCGAATTAAACAACTTCGTGAAACTACCATAAAAGCCTTGTGTATGTTGGAGAAGCATCAATCCCAATGTGCCAGAGAGCATCAGCTCAATCTCAGTGAATATTTATACCAACTGTCTGAAAACACCAAAATTGAACTAAAGAACGCAGGGATTGGAAACAACTCACGAGTGCTGTTTATCGGCTCTGGTTCGTATCCGATTTCTGCATTCACTATATCTCAGTTTACCGGTGCTGTAGTTCATGGCCTCGATATTGATGAGCAAGCAGTGACGATGGCTAATCAACTAGACTTATCTCACTTGTCGACCACTTTTAGCTGCAAAGATCTAATTACTGAGTTCGTCTCTTTTCGACCAACCCATGTCGTAATCGCATCTTTAGTAGAACACAAATGGGAACTACTTAAGCAACTTCAACCCCACCTTAACCGCTCTCACCGTATCTTAGTCCGGTTTGGCAACGGTTTGAAATCCGCATTCAATTACCCTTTTAACCCTAACCTCATTGAAGGATGGGGAACAAAACTGATCCCAAACGATACAGCTATATATGATACCGTTTTGATGGAGCGAGCAGAATGACGGCTTCATTAGGAAAAGTATTAATCGTAGGCACAGGTCCAGCCGCATTTCAGACAGCAAAAATCCTTAAAAACCAGTGCGAACAATTAGGGTTAGTAAACCGCTCATCCGAGCGCTGGAAAGCCATGTTCGAAAGTTTACACAACGAAAGTATTGCACATGTTATTGCTGCAAAACCCTCTTTGGAGCCACTGGCTGGACAAGTGATATTTGATGCTATTTTTGAAGATTTACGAGCAGTAGGTGGAGAATGGGATACATTAGTTATAGTCACACCATCTCATGCTTATGCAGATGTTCTGGTAGCTTTACCCAAATCTTGTTTAAGCACTATAAAAATAGTGGTTCTCATTTCATCCTTATTTGGAGGGCACCAGCTTGTAAAAGGTTTTTTTGCAGAGCTGAGTTTAGCCCCTAATGTGCTAGTGTTTTCCAATTACTTTGCAGCCACTAAATTCATAACTGGACAAGCTGGGGTTCGTGTCATTACAAAAGCAGTAAAAAAACGTATTTATGCATACTCCAGTCAAGCTGAATGTGCAGTCCTGAATCTGTTGGCTCAAACTTTAGTAGATGTCAGTGTCGCAGTTGTCGAGTTGGAAAATGGATTTAGCGTCGAGGGACGAAACATTACCTCTTTCGTTCACCCCGCATTTTTCATTACACCATTCTCGCTCAATCATATCTTAAGTGAGACGAGAGAAGTTAAGTACATGTACAAACTTTTCCCTGAGGGGCCGATCACAACCGAAACCATTCACACTTTGGTTGAACTATGGCGCGATATATCAAGATTGATGCTGCACTTTAACGGAACACCATTTAATTTGTTACAATTTCTCAATGATGACAACTACCCTGTGCATCCAGAAACCATCCATCGTAGTCAAATTAAACAATTCATGTCGCTCACACCAATAGAGCAGGAATATTTAGTTTACGTACGATATAGTGCGATTCTGATAGATCCTTTTTCTAAACCGGATACCAATGGATGCTACTTCGACTTCTCTGCCGTGCCCTACACCAAAGGCAAGGTAGAGGAAGGCGAATTGTATTTACCTCGAATACCCAGAGAAGATATACAGACTCTTTACTGGCTTCAAGTATTGGGTATAGAACATGGGATTGCATTACCGAGCATCAACCGTGTATTAGGCATGTTCGAATCTTGGTTAAGAGAGTCTCAACTCCCTAACCTCTTGATTGAAGAATGTCACACTCAAGCGCAAAAATACCTCAAGTGGGTACGCCGAGCAAACGAGCTTTAGAGAGAGACTCATGAGTAACGGTGTAACGTTAGCTATATTTTCTGCTTTTATTTTTAGTGTTATGAACGCACTTATTAAAGCGGCCAGCTTAACGATTCCTAGCTCTGAAATTGTCTTCTTTCGAAGCGCCATAGGAACGGTTCTGATTTCGTGGTTAATGTGGCAAACAAATATCAGGTTTTCTACCACAGGTATTCCATTGCTTCTGCTCCGAGGTCTGTTTGGGGCGTTTTATCTGCTGGCTTTTGTATACACCATTGCCCACATGCCTCTAACGGATGCCATCATTTTGGCTTACCTGTCCCCGTTCTTCGTTATATTGCTTTCCAGCCTGATTCTAGGCGAAAAGCTGCCTAGAAAAGCGGCGCTCCTTTTGCCTCTCGTTTTAGTCGGAGTCGCTTTAATTGTTAATCCTTTTAACTTTGACACGTTTAATCTCTACGCACTAGCAGGGATAGCAAGTGCTTTTTTCGCAGCGGCAGCCTCTATTACTATTCGCCACCTAAGCAAGACCCACCATATTTACGAGATTGTTTTCTACTTTCTTTTCACTGCTATGCTGGTATCAGGTTACTTAATGAAAGATGAGTTTGTGATACCACAGGGCCTTGCCTGGATTTATCTGATTGCCATTGGTGTTGTATCACTGATTGGGCAAGTTTTTTTAACAAAAGCATTCAGTCATGAAAATGCTGGAGTGGTTGCAGTCACCCGCTATATCGGTCTGGTCTTCAACTTACTTTGGGGGGTTATTTTTTGGCATGAGATTCCAGGCTGGATGACGGCATTAGGCAGCATCACTATTGTATTCGCATGTATATACCTTTCTTTGAAGAAACAATAGCTCACTTTAGTAATTAATGGCTCCTTGTATATAAAACAAGCCCAAATAGATAAACCTTCGTGGTGGTTGATTTAACTGAGTTATCCCACGTAATGAGAAACTTACTGCAAACCTTATACTGTGACTTTATCAACATTAGCGGCAAAATTCAGTGCATCACTACACCTGAGCCAACAGAGTCCGAGTGACAAGGCGATTAAGAATATCCCTAGCTTTGACCCGATCTTAACTGCTTCGATTGTTAGTGAAGTTAGTTCTGGTGAAAACATTTCAGAATGGTCGGCAGTTTTCGGCATGTTTTAGTCACTGATTGTGAGTACGACGTTAATCGCCTTTCAAGCCTATGTAATTGAAAAGGTACTTATTGAATACGCAACTGAGTACAATAGCTGATGAAAAACGATGAACTACCCTTACGACAATCTTATTACGTAACAAGTTCATTGAAACCGTGGCTTTGAATAGACACTAAGGAGCGGAATACATCATGGCGCAGGTCGCACAGATGACCTAGAAATAGTTCGGATATATGTTACAACTTACTTTGCGCCCAGCCATACTGCATCTTCATCAATCTAAAAGGTCAGAGAACCACGGTTAATGAGTGATTAGTTATATTGAACCCAATCAGTTGTTTTTTTGAAGAATTTTAGGAATAAGGCTACGAGAGAGTGTGAATGTAGCTGAGCAGATCGTAGGTTCTGAATTTAGTTTCAATAAATGACGCAACAAAACCAGTTTTAATGCGGGTAGTTAAGTGGCACGGTGTGCCACTTAAGTAATTAAGGTTAAACTCCCTCAAAAACGGGCAGTGCTTCGAACATAACTAATATATTGATCACAATGATGACCACACCGTAAATAAATACACCAACCAACACCAACTCTCCTCCCGGTACTTGGTAAGGCTTTGATTTTTTATGACCTTCTTCATTATCCTCAAAATTGTGAGAGGTTACTTGCAGCCTCGATTTCCTTGCTAACAAGGCCGGTACTATACATGCCCAAATTGCAGCGGCCGATGCAGCATAACCAATTGCAGCAAGAAAGCCGAAAGGAAAGAGAAGAGAGAAAATCAACGGCGGAATAAATGTGACCGCCCAAGTTTTGGTTCTGCCTTTCGAAGTGGCATCAAATTGGAATAAATCGGCTAAAAAATCGAATACCCCCAAGCCAACTCCTATAAAACTCGACAAAATAGCGGCCGCGGAAAAAGCGCTAATGACATTTGATAACGTCTCTTCTGCTAATACTGCTTTTAGGCTAATGAGTAAAGTATCTATATTGCCACCTTCGGCAATGATAGGTCCGAAACTTACTCTTGGTAAGTTCCCATAAATACTCATTAACCAAACGGTGTAAGTAAAAAGAGCGATGATCGTTCCACCTATGATGGCTTTTTGTGCGAGCCTTTCCTCACGGTAGTAATCTCGTAATGTTGAGACGCTATGGTGGTACCCAAACGCAGTCAAGGCAATGGGGAAAAAGACCCAAACGTATTGCGCATACTCAAATTTCAGATGAGCAGTATCAAGCAAAGTACTGAGATTAACATTAAACCAAAGGCCTACGGTGCCAAAGCTAAAGCTAATGATCATAAAAAGCATTAGCACAATCGAAATACGGTCGACCATTTTTGTTGAATGCCAAACTAGCCCGGAAAAGATAAAAACGAAAAGGATGGAGGCTAGTTGGGGGGCAATACCAAAATATTCATTCAAAATTAGTCCTGAAGAGGTGATATAGGCATACAGCAAGATCCCCCCAACAAAGTAAATCATTAGGTTATTAAAGAAATTAACCTCTTTACCTAACAAATCTTTCGTTATGGAAGAGAAAGATGACCGGTAAGGGTAATCTTTTAAAACTTCGAGTAATAAACAACCACTGGTTGTCATGATAATCATGGTGAAAACCAAAGCCATTAAAGCCCCGATGGTCCAGACTCCAGCCCCAGCGGCTGGGAGCCCAAGCATACCAGCACCAACGCAAATACATGCGACGATGCAAGCACCTCCAATAAGTGAAGGCGGCTTGGTTGTTATTGCTGGTTTTGCACTGTCCATAACCTGTTTTGTACTATCCATAAGTGGTTACCTTTCATTAGTCCGACATTGCTTTTATGTATGAACATCACCCCATCCGTTCTATCTAATTCTTCTGAGGGATGACTATTAAAAAGCGCTAGAATCTGAACTCTAGCGCTTAAATCTTAGAAAAAAATAATAATTACATACTAAATTAGGCACATAATCTGACTTAAACAGAATAAAGTTCGTCTTGGTTTTCATCTTACTAAAGGATTATTCCCATGAGCGGGAAAAATCCTGATCTTTAAAGGCTGCAGCCAGGCCTGTGACCTGCTGCAATCGTAAAACCTCGTCTTGGTCCATCCCAAGTTCGTAACAAATTTTGTTATTCGTCCAACCCATTTCTTTAAGCTGAATGATAAGGTCTGCAGTGAGCTCTACTTGATGGGAGCCTCGCGCAAGGTTATGACGAACAGATGCCGACATACACTTTTCTTCAGGTAAATTAAGTACCACTGCGGGGATATAACCTTTTAAGGCTTGTAACTCTGGGTTATTTAACAGTAATTGATAACGATGGAAGCCATCGATAACGACGTATTTTTTCGCTGCATTCTTTAAACGATTGACCAAAATAGGCATAGTTACGCCATTTTTCTCCATCGACGTTTTTAGGAGGTTACTTTCTGGAGGCGCCATTTTATTCGGGTTGTATTGGTTAGCTTCTATTTCATCAAGTGGAAGCATTTCAACATGACAAGCCGGCGGTAAATCAGGAATAAGCTCGATGAGTACTTTGGCGGCTTTATTGTAAATTGCTACCTTATCAATTACTTGTTTGTTCGAGTGATTGATAGATTTCAAAGGCTTCTTGGGACGATGCTGATAAGCTAGAATAGGCTCACTTTTCATTAGTATTACTCTCTTCTCCATAGAGGGCATGGTATTGCTTTGCTAAGGACTTGTTGTACCCAAAAGAGAGTCCTCGGCACCAATAATCATTTTTAATCAGTACTTTACAAATTCTTCTCCAACTAGGAACTTGCTTCCTAGATTCCAATTTACTCTCTGCGTAATCGGGGATGCAGGTCACTCCTTTTTGAGGACCGTTTTTACGCCACCATTGTAAGAATTTAAAAATTCGATCACGATAGTGTTGTTCAACATGTGGCGGCATAGTTTTTAGAAGGTATTTACTGTATTGCCGGTAGCTAAGCCCCGGTGGTAATTCAAAGCGATAATAACCAAGGATACGGCCCTGATTTTTTGAATACCGAGCGCCAAAGTTACAGCCTTCAACTCTGGCTACTAATTTTTGCCAGGTATGAGGCTCCAAAATTTGATATAACCAAAGCCCTTTTCTTTGCTCATCCCCAAAAGGTTGGCAAAGCCGTTGCTGTGAAAGAGGAACGCCAGCCTTATGCATTAAGTCGTAAATACAGTTGTAATCCCAATTGAAGCGCGAGTTAGCGATCCAAATATCTGGAGTTCTCCAATCATAAAGAGGGTAAGCCATGTAGACATCGCTCTGCATTTGAGTCGTCCAATATTTATCATCTAATTTCTTTTTGGCGCGATTTTTAATGGTTTTAAAACGATGTAAAGACTCATCCGCTCGTATACCAATGAGCACAGCAATTGGCGAGTCTTTCTTTTGTTGGTACCAACGAGCAAATTTAAAGACGAAATCCTCAAACTCCATACCTTTTTTAAAAAACGGGAAATACTCCAGATCGGAAATCACGCCTTCATGTTGTGGTATCTCTCTGACCCATTGCGCTTCCTTATCAGGATCCCAACAAAGCCATTTAGGCTGAAATTGTGAAATTGAATTTCTTAAGCTCAGCGGTAAACAAACCCAGTATGGATTTACTTCACCACGAAGTACCATACGCTCAATAAAAGCATGAGTTTCATGGTATTGGGCTTCGAAATCGACAATGAGTACATCAACAGGTAATCGACCACGTTTTTTTGATTCTTGGATAGTTAAATTTAAAAGAACACCAGAATCTTTCCCACCGGAAAACGAGACATAAAAGTGGCTAAAGTTATCGAGAAGGTACAATATTCTTTGGCGCGCTCCTTCGAGCACATTGTAATCCAGCTGAATCTTGTCTCGAGAGAAGGAACCTTTTCTTCTGCCCTTGGTAATCATAGGTCCGCCAATTTATTAATATTCAAATAAAAATATATAAATCCCGTGTCTTTTATAAATTAATTATTGGTAATTAATTTAATTTCTAAGCACCGATTTAAAGCTTCACAGTAAAGGGCCTCTCTTCCGTTTGTAGTGTAGGGAAGAGCGGCTTGGCTTACATTAAAAACTGAAGTGAATATTACCTCTTAAACCAACAACCCAGCTGTCATCAGCTTTTGAGTTATTCGGTAAAGAATAAAGATATTGCACGTTAGGGGTTAGGGAAATCGGCCCCCAATTCATTCGGTAATAAATTTCTGAGTTATAAGATTCGTCTACTACCCTAGGGCTATTAGGTTTAGCCCAACCAACAGCAACACCAAGCAGACCAGGCCCTACCCCACTATATCCGGTGCCCAACACGACAGAAGATTTGTATAGAGCCTCAGGTCCTTGCGCGACACCGGCTCTGAAAAATGGTATCCATGAGCCCGTTTTATATATGGACGACCAATTTGCGCCATAGTTTTCACTAGCTTGCTCTTTTCGCCCATCACTGTGCCAAACGGTTAGGTGTGAATTCTTCAAATAAAAATCGTCTTTCGACTCCACCCAACCTATTTCTAGGGACTTAAAGTATTGATTATCATTAATGAACTGTTCAACACCATCGAAAGGCTTAGTCGAATCAGCTTTTGCATCAGAGAAACTTGCATAAAAATAATAATTTTCCGACATCATATGGCGTAGAACGCCGCCGAATGTTGATTCATTTGGGATTGGGATGGAACCGGAACCGGTACTAAACTGTAAGTTAGAAAAACCATAGTAAGGATTACCCAACTGATAAGTATCAACATAATCAGTCGTATCTAAAAAACCAACCATCATATCGGTAGATTGTTTATTAAAGGTTTGTGTCCAATAAAGATTCGTTAACCTTAAACCTATATCACTAAAAGCGGGTTGGATTAAACCAAACCCTCCGACATTATCCATGACAAACTCAGAGGGCGTACTATCTGTATAACCGTGCTTATGATCGACCCTCAGCTGCAAAGCTCCAGTATCACTCTCTTTTTGATATGCAAGCCAATTTAATGTAATGCGTGCTATGCCAGCCGCTGCGCTGCTCTCCTGATCCGACAAGTTTTCACTCGACGTTAAACCAAACACATAGTAATCCACCGCACCCTTTAGAGCCTTCTCTTCAGCAGCACTCGTCCACGTTGGTGTGATAAAAACGCCAGCACCGACAAGCGTTAACCAAAAACGCTTGGCTTTCTCCGTAAATGGGACTTTTTCTCTCATATCAATAACTTCCTGTTGTTGTCATGGGGTTGTACGACTCAGCTCAACTTTTATTGTTATTCAGTTGATTATTAATACGGATTTGGAAAATGAATACTTGTAATTAATAAATAATTTAAGTGTTCTGCTTTATTGATTTGTCATAATCATTTGTTAAAATAAAAAAATCCCTCAATTTTAGATACCAACATCAAAAAATGAGGTATATACTATTTCTCATTCCTATATGGAGGCAGAAATGGAAAACCAACACACTACAACCACGTTTCAAGCGCTTAAAACCGGTGCAGACGCTTATATTCAACGTCGCAATCAACGTTTACTGGCTAATCACCGCAAAGAGTTGCGTAACTTCACCCGAGCAGAGGCATCAACCTACCTTGGCATTGATGCAAAAACGCTTGATCGGTACGTTACTGCCGCTGAGATAGATCCTCGTCGTCATGAAGACTCCCAATGGTCGATCGATATCGCGGAAATGTACAAGGTACGTAACCTACTGCCAAATAATCTACGTAAAGACGATAAGTTTATACGCAGTGAGCAGCAAAAAACGCAAGTGATGGTTATCCAGAACCAAAAAGGCGGGGTTGGCAAAACCGTTTCTGCCGCAACTATCGCATCAGGTTTAGCGACCGAGTTTCACCAAGAGTACCGTATTGGTTTAATAGATATGGATGGCCAAGCCACACTTTCAATGTATTACGCCCCCGAAGCCGAGCAAGAAGGTAACTTGTCTGTTGGTGATCTGATGATGAAAACCTTCGATCTTGATGAAGGTGAAACCGTTGAACAAGTTATCTCTGAAGCCTTTCTTGAAACGACTATCCCAAACTTACGCATTTTACCTGCAGCACAAAGTGATCGGGCGATGGAAGGTTGGTTTCATGAGCAAGTGTTCGGCCAAACCTTAGCTTCACCTTATTCACTACTAAAAGACATCATAGATAACGTTAAAGACGAGTTCGATATCATCATTATCGATACCCCACCTTCGCTCGGCTATGCGACCTTTAACGCGTATTTTGCCGCAACGAATGTAGTGTTCCCTTTGTCGATTACAGAGAATGACATTGATGCTACCTGCTCTTACTTCAGTTACATTCCACAAGTGTGGGCGCTGTTAGAGAACGCAAACCATGAAGGCTACGACTTCATGAAAATACTACTTACTAACCATCGTGATAGCTCAACCACGACCGAATTAATGAATAACCTGTACGATCAGTTCTCTCCTTACTTGTACTCTAAAGAGTTTAAGCACAGCGAAGCTGTCCGCCAGTCATCTTCCCTACTCTCGACCGTGTTTGACCTGTCCAAAAGTGAATACCCGAAAAGCAAAGCAACCTTCCAAAGCGCGCAACAAAACAGCTATGAAGTGACAAGCCAGATCTTGCGCGATCTTCTCAACGTTTGGCGTGAACAGGAGAACAAATAATGGCGAAAAAACGTGGCGGTAGCCCTCTAGGCAATGCTCCTGGTTCAGCGCAAGCACAACAGTCCGCGGCCAAAGCTAATTTAGACACACTCACAAATCAACTCAGCACTGAGCTAGAAAAAAGTGGACAAAACGCTGAAGATTACCTTAGAGCGACATTCGGATTAGAGTCCGTTGGCCAAAAAATGGTTTGGCAACTAGCTTCTGGTTCAACAGCGACCTTTAACGAAGTGACATTGTCACACGATCAGGTTAAGCAGAACTCTTTTGTGACTTTTGATGTTAATGGCCGTGACCAATCTTTGCTAACCAAAGAGTCATTGGAAGATTTAAACTCGTTAGAGTTTCAACAGTTTTACCCTGCTGTTGGTCGCGAAATAGATGGTCGTATCGATGTGCTTGATGGCTCTCGCCGCCGTGCTTGGTTCTTATTTCAAGAAGGCCGCGTAAAAACATTTCGAATTCTCGTCACCCAAGACGAACTGTCTACTGCCGATGCCAAAGCACTAGCAAAACAGTTGCAAACCGCAAAAGAGCACAACCAGCGCGAAATTGGATTACAGTGTCAAACTCTCATGAAGAACGGCGAACTCACTCAAGAGGATACGGCAAAAATCTTAAATATAAGCCGCCAAGCAGTAGGTCGAGCGCTAAAAGCAGCCAGTATTGACAGTAAATTGATTGCACTATTCCCTGTCGTTAACGACTTGTCTCATACTGATTATTCACTGCTAGCTAAAGTGATGAAAGCCTTTACCAATGATAATAAAGCTTTGAGTAATTTCATAAAAAAAATAACCAGTAAAGCTGTCAATGCTCAGCCTGAGCAGAGCCAAGAAGACGCCAAAGACGAGCTGATTACTTGCATTAAAACTGAGTTAAAGATTGTTGAAACCAAACAACAATCAGACAAAGCTACCGTGACTTTGTTAGCTGAATTCGACAGCAAAGGTATGTTCGCACGTAAAAGAGTGAAAGGCCGTAACTTCTCGTATGAATTTGGGCGATTATCCAAGGATGTTCAAGCTGAACTTGATGAAGCTATCCAATCAATACTAGGTAAACATCAGTAACCCTCTCAAAAAAGGCTCTATTTCCTCGGAGCCTTTCTCCTTCTCTATAATCACTAGAATCCTACAAAAAATAGGATGACTACAAGTAACACGACTAAGCCATTAATAACAAAATAGGTTTGGGGAACTTCATTATTAGACTTAGCATGACTTCATCCTCTATATCCAAAAAATTGGCTAAGTGCAGAGTGCTTGACTCGAGGTGAGCCAACGTTTAAATGGTGGTTAAAACCTGACAAAAAAACCATTAATTTATGGCTAATAAATGAACTCAAAGACCTTGAGTTAATCCCACCCTAAAACAATCTATATTTCCGATTCTTGCGCTACAAACTGGGGAAGAAAAGCAAAATAATGCTACTTTCGGGTTGAGAACATCGACAAACACGCTATCCCAAAAGATTTTACGAGGGAAGTGACTAAAAACCGTAGCAAAACCGTCTGAGCGACACTATAAAGCATAGCTGGAAGGCGTAAAGAAGAACCACCGTAACAAACATCAACAACTGATTATTTTCTAGTATTCTCACCCTCCTTTTATTTCATATACTCACCCAGCTAATAACGTATAAGTTAATGTTATTATACTGGTTTATCTATAAATAATATAAATCAGTAAAAACTAATGGTTAAACACGTTTATTAATAATCATTTTTTATTAAAAATTCAGAATGTATAACTATAAATTGAAAGGGTACGATATGAATACATTCTCAAAAGGAGTTTTGGGGTATGGAGACACTTATATGCCGTTCTTTCCAATCATTTATCGACTTCTGCGACAATGATATCGTTGAGGGCAAAAATGTTCATTGCACCTTTAAAGCCTGTAAGGATAAAGACTGGCGTTGGATGCAAATCTACTTAGAAGAAAAAAGAGGTAAAGATCTCACCTTTAGCTTAATATGAAATTGGTGGCACAATTTCATTTTTTAAAAAACTCACACTTCAATTCAAAATATGAACCATTATATTAAGTCTAGATATAACCTAATAACCCCCCCTAAGAATATGGAGAAATGCTATGTTAAGAGCACAATTGGACAACGTAAAACTACCTATAGGTAATTGCGTATTGCAAAGAGACGAATCGGGGGCTCAACTCATTCTCAGTAATCAAAAATCATTTTCAATCACCCTGCCTGAAAGCTGCATATTAGAAACTCTGATCCAAAAAGAAGAATCTATCTCGACTAAAGAAGAGTTAGTCATTGCTGCATGGGGTAACCCGGATATCATCGGCCCTAACTCTTTGCCAGTCGCTATTACCAACCTCAGAAAAGTATTAGAACTTGATAGTATAAAGATCGTTAATGTTCCAAGAAAAGGTTACAAGCTCCATATCCCTGAGTTTGAAACTTCTCTAGACCCACCCAAACCGATAAAATCACTTCATTCTAACCATTTCAAAAGAACATCCAATAACTACCTAAGACTCTATCAATGGGCTCTTGTGGTCTTATCTTCTACTACCCTCTCTGTACTAATAATCAGCTATTTCTACTTTTGGCACACATTTGACATCGTCAACGTCAATAAGCAATCGAGCCAAATCTGCCTAGCTAAAAAAGATGAACTTAAATTCATCATCTTAGCCTCTCAAAACAACTTAGTTTATCAGCCCCTAGAAAGCTATCACACTAACCCATAACCCTCATTACTCTTTAATTTTTCAGAAAAAGAGAAACAGCCCCTTTGCTGTATGCAAAGGGGCACGACTTAAAGTGCAGGTTCAAATGTAGCGTTAAAGTGTCTCAATACCTTAGGCTCATAAGTAAACTTTAAACCTGCAATCGATGAAGCACGTTTCTTTACTTCTTTAAAAGCGGCAATAATGTAATCAAGGTGGGCCTGTGTATAGGTTGCTCTGGGAATAGCTAAACGAAACAATTCAGCTGGGCAAGGAAGCTGCTTTCCTGTTTCAGGATCACACCCTAGTAATAAAGAACCGATTTCTGCACCTCGAATTCCTGCCACCTTATAAAGCTCACAAGACAAAGCATGTCCCGGAAACTGTTCTGGTAAAATATTAGGTAATAATGCACCAGCATCAACAAAGGCAGCATGCCCACCCGCTTGCTGGCAACGAACCCCTAACGCTTCTAAGCCATTAACTAAATATTCGACTTGCTGCAAGCGTGACGCTAACCAGTCTTCTTCCATTCCATCATAAAGCCCAACAGCCAAACGTTCCATCGCCCCACCTTCGAGGCCTCCATATGTTGGAAAGCCCTCCAATAACACACATAACGTTTTGCATTCCAACTGCACATCTAAGAAGCTATCGTCTTTGAAAGCGAGTAGCCCCCCAATAGGAACCATTGCATCTTTTTTTGCTGACATAGCAAAAATATCGGCATATTTAAACACTTCTCTAGTGATCTCTTGAATACTCCACTCTGAATAGCCTACTTCACGCTGCTTAATAAAATAAGCATTCTCAGCAAAGCGGGCGCAATCCATAACAACAGGGATATCATAAGATTTCGCTAATTCATAAACAGCCTTAAGATTTCCAATAGAGACTGGCTGGCCACCTGCAGAATTGCAAGTAATCGTGCTCACAATATAAGGCACGTTTTTAGCTCCAACCTCTTCGATTCCAGCTGCGAGCGCTTTCAAATCAAAGTTACCTTTAAAGTCTGCTTTAATTTTAGTATTAAAAGCTTCAGGTAAAGGCACATTGATCACTCGACAGTTATTGTGTTGGGTGTGCCCTTGTGTGGTATCAAAAAAGTAATTTGAAAATGCAGCCATTTTGTTTCGTTCTAGCCCCTTATCTCGCTCACATTTATTGATCAAAGCGGGGACATATAGCTGTTCAGCTCCCCGCCCTTGGTGTGTGGGGATGGTAAAATTATAACCAAAAATATTTTTTACCGCTTGACTAAGTGTCCTGTAGCTTCGACTGCCACTGTACGACTCATCACCTCTCAACATTGCAGACTGCATGGCTTGCGTCACTGCACCTGTACCACTATCAGTCAGCAAATCGATAAACACATCGTCACTCTCTAATAAAAAAGGGTTGTACCCTGCTTTCATCAGCGCCTGCTCTCGTTCTCGCTCCGTTGTTCTTTTAACTGGTTCAATAACCCTGATTCGATAAGGCTCCGGCAAATAGTGTGAATCCATCGGATGTTCTTGATTATTGCTACTTACTGACATAGGTATTTCTCCAGACATTTTTATTATTAAATGAGTGCTTGGGGAAGGCATAACTAAAACTCTGTAGTCAGTACATTCCACCCTGATTAATTACGGATTAAGGCGCTTCTAGCTTTTCTCAATCCAACCTCATTAAAATTAACCCAAAAAATGGGTTTGGATATTAATTTCAGCGTAAATTAACTATTAATAAACAAGGTATATTAAGTAAAAAATGGAACTGGAGAGGCCAAAAAATTGCGCTTTCCCAAGAAAGAAAATATTCAAATTCACGCGCAATTGACAAGAAGGAGAGTAAAGCTAAGTCATTAATTTTTATTATTAATAATAATTAAATAAAAGATATATTCTCTATAGTTTTACTATAGAAAATCATGGTATTGATAAAGAAAATAAAGATACCTTTCTGGTAAAATAGAGATAGCGATTTTATTATGATTCTAGGCAATACATTAGTTGTAGGCGCAGGACCCGCCGGCATTCAAACCAGTCAGATTCTTTCTCCTTTTAGCAAAAAAATAGCTCTCATAAGCAAAAGTTCTCATCAATGGGAGAATAGAAAAAGACTAATGCGACAGCACGAAAACGTTGCTAACTGTGAAGTAAGTAATCCACAATTAGCACCACTAGTTGGTCTTATTAAATTTGATGAGCTTTATACAGACTTATCTCCCCTTCCCTCTTCCTGGGATACGTTAGTCCTAGCGACTCCCGCTCACGCTTATTGTGATGTGCTGGCTTCTTTTTCTGAACTCTGCTTAAAAAATCTAAAGCAAATCATCCTTATGTCATCCATGATCGGTGGGTGTCTTATTCTAAAAGGGATGTTAAAAAAGAAAGAGGCATCTCCAAATATCATTCTTTTTTCTAGCTACTTTGCAACGTCTCATTTTTCATATAATCCAACAACACAACACCCCCTTACTGTCACGACTAAAACTGTGAAAAAAAGGGTGTATATTTATCTCTCCGAACCCAATGAGGTATTGTTTAATGCTTTAAGAAACGCCTTAGAAAAAGTTGAAGTTCAAGTCATCCTATTTGATAACCCATTTAGTGTAGAAGGCAGAAACATCGCAACTTATGTACATCCTGCTTTTTTAATCAATACGTTTTCTTTAGATCATATTATTTCAAACGAAGAAGACATTAAATATATGTACAAGCTCTATCCCGAAGGCCCTATCACCATGGGGTTGATCAAAGAATTACTACATCATTGGAAATCAATTTCTCGACTACTAGAGCATTACTCAGCGGAACCAATCAACTTGCTTCAGTTGCTCAATGATGAAAACTTCCCTATACATGAGGTTACAATTCCAAGGAATAAAATAGATTCTTTCAATGAACTTAGTGAGATGGAGCAAGAGTACCTACTCTATGTCCGATATAGCACAATACTGATAGACCCAGACCCTTTTTCAGAATCCAACACAAAAAAAAACACTTTTGAGGTTTCAGCTAAACCTTATCTCAAGGGAAAGGTTAGGCAAGGACGACTACAACTACCTAGAGCACCATTAGAAGATTTGCAGACACTTTACTGGCTTAATCACTTAGTTCAACAATCTAGCCTTGTTTCTTCTATCACCTTTCAATCAATAGAAGTGTTTGAATCTTGGGTAAAAGAAAGAAACCTACCCAGTACATTAATCCAAGCCTTAAAACAACGCGCTTATGAATACTACGTTTATGCGACACCTTCTATCAGCCAATAAATTATCCTTAATTACTATAAGCATAGAAGGTGTTTGCTTCGCATTTTACTGTTTTGCTTCACAAGAAGTAACGAAGGAAAAGGAGATTAAGGTGCGAATAAGAAAAGCAACTATCAACGACATATCCTCTATCAATGCTCTATGTCATGAACAGCTGGCAGGCAGCCACAGTAAAATTAGGCATTACAACAGAGAGCAAAACGAATACAGCTTGAATGATTACAACTTAAGTAATCTAAGAATTATTGACTTACTTTTCACCGAATCCTTGATGAAAGAAAAGATCGAGAATAAAAACATTTATTTTTTTGTCGCTGAAACAAAAAAGAAACAAATAGTAGGCTACCTAATAATCAGTGTTCATTATCCTAAAAAAAAGCCAGTAATCCAACAACGAGCTCCATCTTTCTATGCTTATATCGAACGGTTCTATGTATCGTGTCAATATCACGGACAAGGTATTGAACTAGCACTACTCAATAGTTTTGATTATTGGAAAAAACACAAATCAACCCACTAATATTATCTTTCAAAATACGGGGAAAAGTTGTCAATGCTCAGGCTGAGCATTGACAACTTTTCCCCGTATTTAAATTAGTCTAAAACGATTAGCTTTCCATTCAAGCGCCTCAATCACACCTTATTGATACATGCATCCCCAATCAAAAAAGAAAAGGTGAAAACCAGTCCCACAAGTAAGGTGGGAGAGGGTAGTACACACCATCACCCCTCCGGCCGAAATAGCATATTCAATTGGGTAGCCTGTCCGAAATATTCCTCCAAACAAATAAAAACTTCTGTCGCTGTAAGGCTAGAAAGGGACCCCAGACACTGTCATCACATCAATCAAGATATGGCTAGCGCCGCCCCAAGCAAATGCCATCCCGATCCCGTAGGAATCCTAAACCGAAATAAAGGCGAGGGCAGCGAGTAACCATGAGTAAATACATGCGTAGAGCCTCGATGCTTGATGTGTCTATTACCAAGCTTAAGCACGTATTCAAACCAATTGGGGGCAGTTACACCTTCAACACAATGAGGCGATGAAATTACAGCGCAAATAGCGCCAACAATTAATGTGTGATTGAGCCATTTAATTGTGAATAAGTATCGGAAGTAGAGCGGAGAGGAAAGCGAGTTTTTGAAGGTAAAGGTCAAACTTGGTTGTTACCACCGTATAATTGGACTCATTCCTAATTACTAAAGAATTAGAAGTGAGTCCTTCCATGGTATCTAAGTGGATAAATGAACTTGTTGAAAGCGGTCTATTATCAACAGAATCGTCATTAGAAAATAACACAACTGATTATTCAACAGAGCAGCTATTTTTCATCGTAATTGATACTGCAACAATGTCTGAACGAGAGTTGGCTGAATACTGTAAGCTAAAGGGTTATTTGTCGATGACGTTAAAGCTTGGCGAACACTATCAATCAAGGCACAGAGTACAACATCGGCCTCCTCATTATCACACAATGAAAATAAGCAACTACGTGAATATCGCCGAAAAATAAAAAATCTAGACAAAAGAATTAGCACGTAAAGAGAAATCACGCACTGAAACGGCTTTATTACCTGATTCTGCGGGAAAAGTTCAATGCCCTCAGGGAAACCAGCGAGGAAGACTGATTCCTATTCCAGAGCGGCTTAAAATTGTCACTATTGTTGACGAAGCTGTACGTAAGGGGACAACAAAGACAACAGCTTGCACTACCCATTGGATTGTCCATACGAACGTTTCAGCGCTGGACACAGAATACAGGAGAAATCTCAGACGACAAGCGACAACACCTTCATAAAAATGAGCCTCACAACAAGCAATCAGAAACAGAAAGACAGCAGATCTTAGATACCTGCAATGCTCCAAAGTATGCAGATTTACCAACAAATATCATAGTTCCAATGTTGGCTGACAAAGGTATTTATATTTCTTCCAAGTCAAAATTTTATCGAGTACTAAAACCAATCAGCTAAGCAAACGAACTCGCACCAAAGATACAAAAAGCCTGCAAACCAAATCAGGTCTGGAATTGGGGGAATAGGAAGCAGAGTTACTCCAAAGGACAATATGGCGAGAAAGGTGCGTTCATAGGAGCACTGCACTCTGACAACGGTGCTCCTATGAGAAGCTACACTATACTTGCAAAGATGTATGCCCTTGGAGTAGTAGATCTTACCTTACTCTAGGCCTTGAGTAAGCAATGACAACCCATACTTAGAGTCGTTGTTTAAACCAATAAAATATTGCCCTTCTTGGCCACTTGATGGGTTATCTTCCATTGAAGAAGCTCAATGTTGGATGGATAACTTTGTAGATTGGTAAATAATGAGCATAAAGTATATAACACCTCAACAGAGACAATGCAGCGAGGATAACGAGACTCTCCGTCAGCGTATATAAATCTACGGCCAGACTCAATTGGCTCATCCAGGCAGAATCGGCAAACAAGAGACTGGAGTTATATCTATGAGGTGTACTTGACCCTAAAAAGTGCAGCGTAACCATTAGTGTTACTGAATTGTAAAAAAACGACAACTTGCTTGAAAAACAGCGGGAATCAGTGATCGGTTTAAACCTAAATGGATTATCAGAATGCTCCGATATACACAATCCAATCGGTATATGTAGCTTCACACATCACCACCAAAAAGAGATAAAGCCCCATTAGTTTCTATCGATCGATAGCTTGCTTGCTACTGAGGTAACTGTGGCGATACGACGTTGATACTCCCATTCAGCTCGCGAGATTGTTCAGTTGTCGAGTAAAACGGCATCTTGCCAATAACCCCAATGTAATGCTTTGTGGCTTCAAGCCATCCTTCTGGGTCATATTCATCGATATTGAATTTCATGCCAGCACCAAGCTTACTCTTCTCTGGGTAGCACTTAAGTACAGTATTAAAAATTAAATCCGGATCCACTTTTGGTGCCGGCGGGAGGGTATGGGTTGAGACATTATAGTGGGGATCTTAACCTTTTAACTTTTAAAGTAGGGGGGTCGTAAGACTTGATTTCTGACGGAAGCAACTCAGCTTCTTCTCAAGGGATACTCATCCCCCAATCATTGGCGTAAGCAGCACTGAACCCAAATAAACTAATCCATATAAGGAAAACATTAATCAACACGCGTTGACCTTCTTCCCATTCCTAACATCTGTAAATCACCAAGCACCCACAACCATAAACCAAATCAAGGTTTTGCTGTGTATAACTTACATCGCTTACTAAGTTAATTAGCTGTGAAAAAGACGTGACAATAGGCCAAAAAGATAGAAGAAGTAGTCCTTGCTTGACGCCATTAACCACACTTTGGAAGATAGTAAACATTTACGTACTATCTGTGCTTTCTAGTCAGTTTATGCGTATCATCGAAGTAAAGCTTGAGTATCAAGAAGATAATCAGCCAAGAAATCCACTTTTATCAAATTGAGCCTCCTCCAAGGCTTATAATGTTCTGAATGTACTTTGTTGTCTTGGGACCATTTTGCAATGTATTTCATCTCCCTACCTAAATTGTACACTCCAGTAATTGTCTGACAGCAAACTGGTTTCTTTACGATCACAATTTGGGAAAGCATCTTGGATCATTAACAATCAATGATCCACATAACGTGTTTCCATCTAGACAATGTGACACTGTGACACTGTGACTTACTATTTTTACCAAGCTAAAAACTTAGTTCCCCCCATTTATTTTATATCACTGGTGAATACCTACAACGATCAGAGTAGTAATCCCCTAAGATGCAAGTACATAACAAAAAATTAATGGATCAAATAAGATTGTTAGAGTGTTAACACTTACTTAATGAGCAACGTCAAAGCTCCCTAGAGATTTGACGTTGCTCGTTAAGTCACCGGCTGAACCTAAGTGAAGTTGGTATTGTTATAAAACTAGATCCTAAAGGTTCTAGTTTCTTAGTACCCGCCTAAAAATATGAACATTTGCCGAAATTATATAGATATTCACCGAAGGTATATCAATATTTACCGAAGACATATTGATATTAAACGATCAAACATATAAACATTTACCGAATTAAAGAATTTCACTGTTAACATTAACCGATCTAGAAGATAGGGAAGATCATGATTTAAATTTAATTTATGGTTATTAGGCAAAGTTGTCTAAAAAACGATCAAAACATAGGCTTGATTATTAATCCAATAGTTAGTTTGATCCTTAACACTCAAGTAAACATTTACCGAAGTAAGTGGTTATTTACCGATATTTATACATAATTTATGTGATGTACTATAGATATTTACCGAAATCATATAGACATCTACCGAAGTTGGTGAGGTAAGTAAGGTTATCTGTTAGAATAATACTATCGCGTTATTAGGTAATGATCATGACTTCAACATCTAGCTCTAGTTTGACGGTTATTAATGAAGAAGACCGTAAAAATCGGTTTATCTCATCCATTTTATTTTCGAGAGCTACCATCTTTCATCCAGCTTCACGCTTAACATCCACAATGCAATCCAAACTCATTGAGATTGCACAAAGCGGGGGGACTGATCCTAACTATCCATTAGAAAGCGTGAATATTAACAGTTATGGAAAAAACTTCAGAGTTGATCTGCATGTTGATTACCTACTTCAACCACATCGAGATATCTTAGAAACCATGCTGGCCTATGCCCAAACTATTCAATTGGACGACAATTCTTATGATGCTGGCTCACGTTTAACCTGGTCTCAGGTATACCAAACCATAACGGACGGTGATATCTCTGATACTCAACAAGATGGTTTCGATTCATTTATTGATCGAGATGCGACTGTTCTGTCAATGGGTATGTATGAGTTAGCAACCCGAATGGGTATGGCGACCACTCGCGCGAACTATGATCAAATAGAGCGTCGTATTACTCAGTTAGCAACGGCTCACTTGGTGATAAATGAACTTGATGAAGAGCAGAATGTAGTCAGCAAAAAGCCGTTAGAGTTTGTTCAAGATTACCGATTTTATTGTGATCGAAGTAAATTCAAAACAGGTCGTAAGAACAGTAAGAACCTCACTAACCACGTGTTCTTAGTGCCAGATATGCGTTTACTGCAAGCAATACGCGACCATGGTTACTACTATCGATTAGAACAACACAAAATGACCAACTACAGTAAACCGTCGGTTCGTTCATTCTTAAAATACATTACTACGCATAAAGCTGAATTCTTACACAACAAGAAGTTTGAGTGGGCACTCGATAGCTACATTCAATCTATTGCTTCAAAAGTCAGCCATAGCTTCCGTAGTGATCTCAGAAAAGATTTGTTGGCTAATGCCGTACAAATCGAAAAAGACTTTAGCCTTCAATTTCGCGATGTAGGTAATGGTATACAGATATTTTATATAGGGGAGGGTGGATCATGAACACTCAATCTCTTGATAGCTTGATGTCTTCATCTGCAAGTCAAAACCTAAGCTTCAGCCTGAAAGGTTTACTTAAAGGACATGTAGGCATGTTGATTGCTGCGCCTAATGTCGGTAAGTCTCATCTAGCATTGTGTATTGCAATGGAACACGCTTCTTCAATGTCTTTACTCGGGATGAGCGCGGCCGGAAAACCCGCAAAAACTTTGGTATTGAGTTCAGAAGACGGAGTTGGCGTGATTCAATCTCGCATGAAAGAAAAGCTGACTAATTGCACTGCCACTATTAAGTCAGAGCTAAAAAATAATCTCCACTTTCTAACCGATATTGAACCGATAGTGATCCCGCCAGATAGCTCTGCACAAGAACAGGCAGAACATAAGCAGTATTTAGCACAACTCAAGCAAACCTTCTCGGAATTCGACTTAGTGATAGTGGATACGGTGACGGAATCAATAGGCCGTTGTGAAGAGGTAAAACACGATCGCTTAATCAAAAATGTTTTTCAGAGCCTTGCCAGTGAATCAGGTGCCAGTTTGTTGCTTGTCCATCATGTAAATAAAGATGAGATCCGCGGTAACCAAGAAATTACCATGGCATCAGGCGCAGGTTTAACATCGGTAATGCGACTAACAAAGTGCTTGTTTACGTTAAAGAGAAACAAAGAATCTTTGTCGATTAAATATCTTAAGAGCAATTATTTACCTGAAAATGAAAATCAAGAGTTTGCGGTTGAAGTGAGACAAAGCCTCACTATTAATCCACAGGTATTCAGTTTAAAATCTAAGGCGTCTAAGCCTGCTCGCTCAGCGCAAAGCATTAAGCAAAACCCAAAAAAAATCACACTGCCCGGAACTATTCCAGAGCAAAAAGAAATTGAAGAGCGAAAAAACCTTAGAGACGTCTTGTAAGTAACCTATCACACTTTGAACAGCACCGACATCCGGTGCTGTTTTCTTATCTGACACTGTTCGCACTTTCTGTTACTCGTTCAATTTTTTCGCTCAGCTTGTTCAGTTTGGATCGCTTTTACTTAAGGAGAAAGCATGGCGAACTACGCGTATTTAAGAGTCTCCTCAGACAGCCTAGATGTGGCAACAGGAAAGAAAAAATGGCGGTAACGTAAGTTAGTCGAGGGTATGACGAACGGAGATTACATCGTGTTTATTGAAGTCATTCGAATTGCTCGTTCGATGTTACAAGTGCTTGAGGTACTTGAAGTGCGTATGGAAAAGAAGATCAATGTTTATATAGCTAAACATAACTTACCACTGGATGGTTTAATGCAATCTTGCATAACCGCTACGGTGCTAGGACTTACGGCCGAAATAGAGCGTGAGTTTATCTCGATGAGAGCGAAGGAAGTACTTAAAGATGGGCTTGGGGATTAGTCCCACAGAAAAATTGTTCGATGAAGCGCCGAGTACGCTGCGTGACTATATTAAGCAACGCAAGTTAACCCTTAAATTAGCTTGAGGGTTAAGAGATTTGTGAAAAGTGCTTAGCTGGAGATATGTGTTTACTCAGAACGGCTGCAATAACTATGTGCTCTTGTTTCTGGATGTAATAAATTACATGGTGCTTTAAAGGAAACCGGAAGTAGTTTTGGCCCAGTTCAAAAACTTCTATGCTGAGCAACTTGTTGTTCGCCAGTAATTCCATAGATTGCTTTAGTTCTGAAAAGTAAATCGATGAAGAAGGTTATGGGGAGTTCCTGACATACTCTGTTTTCTTTGGTTGTGAGTGGTCCTGGGGCCTGTGCATGCTTTTTATAGTTTGAGCAACGAGTTGCTGTGCTCTTTTTTGATTAATTAAATGCCACTCAACCTTATGAGCGTTTACGGCTAATGACATGTTATTAAAGGAGAAATTACGATTGATTATCTATGAGGGAGTCGGGGGGGGGGGG
>NZ_JAUJED010000002.1:0-6099 GCF_030442075.1 Vibrio sp. TMPB1044
ACAGATAGCAGCAGTTAGAGTTGTTTTACCGTGGTCAACGTGGCCGATAGTACCAACGTTTACGTGCGGTTTCGTACGTTCAAATTTTTCTTTAGACATGGGGTGTCCCTCTAGGTACGGATTAGGTGGCTTAAAATAAGACCACGCAACCAAAAAAAATGGTTTTCTTTATTAAAGGAGAAGAAGCTTTAGACTGGTGCTAATACCCAGAGTCGAACTGGGGACCTCACCCTTACCAAGGGTGCGCTCTACCGACTGAGCTATATCAGCACACAAAATGAGTTGGAGCGTGCAGCGGGAATCGAACCCGCATCATCAGCTTGGAAGGCTGAGGTAATAGCCATTATACGATGCACGCAACACGTAACTCTGTTTGAGCTATTTAACCTTTAGAATATGGTGGAGAGGGACGGATTCGAACCATCGAAGGCAGTGCCAACAGATTTACAGTCTGCTCCCTTTGGCCACTCGGGAACCTCTCCAAATTTTGAGCTTTCTCTCGCTTGCCTTAAAGGAAGGGAGAAAGTGGTGCCGACTACCGGAATCGAACTGGTGACCTACTGATTACAAGTCAGTTGCTCTACCTACTGAGCTAAGTCGGCACAAGTGGGGCGCATTTTATTGAATGATTTTCCACCTTGCAATAGCAAATTGAAAAAAAGTGCAAAATTCTCTGAGCAAACTCCTACATACGGCTATTTAGCTCAAGGTTTACGTCTTTAACCCGCATCTAGTACAGGAAGATATTTTATTTATCTATCGCTTGATGTATTTTCCATGTACTTGTTTTGTTATCCACTATAGAGTTTTGTATGAGCCCATTTATGTCATTTGACCGCGAACGTTGGTCTGAGCTAAGGAATTTAGTTCCGATGACACTTTCTGAGAGCGACTTAAAAGAGCTTCAAGGCATCAATGAAAAGCTCACAATGGAAGAGGCAGTAGAGATCTATCTACCACTATCTCGTCTATTGAACCTCTATGTGGCAGCCAGACAGAATAGAAACTCGGTACTCCACCAATTTCTAGATAAAAAAGAGAAAGCGCCACCTTTTATCATCGGTATTGCGGGTAGCGTAGCCGTTGGCAAAAGTACCACTGCGCGTCTGCTTAAAGCCCTACTCTCTCGCTGGGAAAACCACCCAAAAGTTGAACTAGTGACAACCGATGGCTTTTTATATCCAAACGAGGTGCTAGAAGAGAAAGGGTTGATGAGCAAAAAGGGCTTTCCGGAGTCTTACGATATCAAGCGTTTAGTGAACTTTGTTTCGGATGTAAAGGCATGCAAGAGAAATGTCACAGCCCCTGTTTACTCGCATCTTACGTACAATATTACTGATGACGTTAAGTGCGTCGACCTACCAGATGTGCTTATTATTGAAGGGCTTAATGTTTTACAAACCGGAATGAATTATCCACACGAGCCACATCGCGTGTTTATTTCAGACTTCCTTGATTTCTCACTCTATGTTGATGCGGATAGCCAACAAATCAAAGAGTGGTACGTCAATCGTTTTATGAAATTCCGCGATGGTGCGTTTACTAAGCCTGGCTCTTACTTTAGTCATTACACTAAGTTATCAAACCAAGCCGCATTGGATAAAGCGGAAGGTATCTGGAGTTCAATTAATGGCTTGAACCTTGAACAAAATATCCTTCCGACAAGAGAAAGGGCTCACCTGATTCTACGTAAAGGCGCAGATCATATGGTTGAAGAAGTGTTACTAAGAAAGTAGTAACGCCTTAATCGCCTTTTCTTAGCGATATCTCTCCGCCAATATAGCTCTCAACACCATTCTCAGTTTTGAGTAATACAGCACCTTGTTCATCGATACCTTGAACAACACCTTCAATTTCTCTAGGTCCAATGAGCAACCTAACATTGCGGCCTAAGAAATTATCCAAGCGGTTCCAACGCTCTACAAAATTGGACATCCCTTTCAGCTCATAATCAACAAGAGATTTATCCCAGGCATTGATCAGAGCCTGCGCTAACTGATTTCGGTCTGGCACCTTACCATCACACACCTCTTTAAGAGAAGTCCATGGCTGTCCAATACCTGATGTCGTAGGATCCATGGATAGGTTTAGCCCTAAACCAATAACAATATGAGCAGCGCCACCGGACTGTCCTGACAGCTCTACCAAGATACCTGCAAGCTTCTTGTCATTGTGGTAAAGGTCGTTCGGCCATTTGAGCTTTACACCTTCTACACCCATCTCTTCCAAAGCTTCAACAACAGCGACACCAACCACAAGGCTTAAGCCCATTGCGGCAGCCATCCCTGCGTCGAGTCTCCAATACATTGAAAGATAGAGGTTTGCACCGAATGGCGATACCCACTCTCGTCCACGGCGCCCACGTCCTGCAGCTTGATATTCAGCAATACAAACAGAACCCGATTCGAGGGTGTTAGTTCGCTCTAATAGATGCTGGTTTGTAGAACCTATGATTGGAATGAGCTCAAGAGAAGCATCGCGACTAACTGCAGACAATTTTTCTTGGTCAAGCATATCTAAACAGCTTGCTAGCTTGTAGCCCTTGCCTTGTACTCGGTAGATATCTAAACCCCACTCTTGAATACCTTTAATGTGCTTGCTGATAGCCGCTCGTGATACACCTATCATTTCACCTAGGTCTTCACCTGAATGAAACTCACCGTCAGCAAGACATCTCAATAGCGCTAGCTTGGTACTGTGTTCTCTCATGTCAGGGACTCCAAAGCCTTATCTAGGTTTGTCTCGCGGTCTCGCCCCATAAAACGTACTTCATGTTCCAATCGAATATCGAATTTATTCAAGACGGACTGACGCACTCGCTCTGCAAGCTTAAGGATATCCACAGCAGAAGCCTCATCATAATTGATGATAACCAATGCTTGATTGGGGTGAACCTGAGCACCACCTTCTATCACGCCCTTGAACTGGCATTGATCAATCAGCCAACCAGCAGCGACTTTGATCATATCATTACTCTCATAACCGACAATGTTTGGGTATAGAGCTAACAGGCGATCAAAATGATCTTTGGTGATCACAGGGTTTTTGAAGAAGCTGCCTGCATTCCCTTGTACTCTAGGGTCTGGCAGCTTACTTGAACGGATAGCACACACTTCATCAAATATAGTGCGAGGAGAGAGACTATCGGCTGCTAGGCTTTTCAACGGACCATAGTGATTACATGGCTCCCACTCTTTAGGCAACGTTAAACCAATCGCAACAACAATCGCTTTACCGTAGAGAGCATGTTTGAAAATAGAATCTCGGTAACCAAAGAGACACTCTTCGTTGCTTAATCGCTTAACTGTATAAGTATCCAGGCACAGGGTATCGACATACCCGCATACGTCTTGCAGCTCAACACCATACGCACCAATATTCTGAATCGGAGCAGAGCCTGAACAGCCGGGTATCATTGCTAGATTTTCTAGCCCACCAAGCCCTTTATCCACACTCCACTCAACTAAGCTTGGCCAATCCTCCCCACCACTTACATGCAGTAGGTGGTGACTGTCAGTCTCGGACAACTCAATCCCGGCTAATTTATTCACAATGACCAGGCCTGCGAAGTGCTCAGTAAAAAGCATATTACTGCCCTTACCCAGTATCAACTTAGGTAAAGCTGACCATTTAGGGTCTTTGTAAAGCGAAATCAGTTCTTCGGTAGTGGTTACTTCAACCAACGCATCACACGTCTGATCGATGGAAAAAGTATGAACATTTTTTAAACTAGCATTGAGATGGAATTGCATGGCGATATTCAATTAACTTACACTGCGGTCATTCTACAGCAGATAAACCAATGGCGCAGTGACTGAATGAACAATGTCATCATTACTCAATTAGACCCAGTAAAGGTTCCCCTAGTTAAACGTTTCTATAAAGAACATTACCCAACGGGAAAAGCGAATAAAAGTGAACTGATCTATTCTTTATTACTGGATAACGAGCTGTGCGGAGTCGTGCGTTTTCGTACAATAGAAAATAATCGCTTACTTACCGGTATGGCTATATCAAAACAACATCGCGGCAAACAATTAGGCTCGCAGCTTATGGATTATTGTGCGCAACATACGCTTACGGAAGACGATTACTGCTTTGCTTACGCTCATCTCACCAATTTTTACGCGCGACATGAATTCGTACGAGTAGACCCTAAAGATCTGCCAAATGGATTAAGAGTTTTATACGAGCGCTATTCGAATAGCGGAAAAGATCTCATTCCTATGCATTATCAGCAAAATTGTTAGAGAATGCCTCGATTATCTAGTATTTGGTGCTATCCCTTTGGTAAAATTAAAGGTTCGCAATTTTGCATATTTTTAAGGTAAAACAGTCAATATGATTGCCAGTAGGAATCCATTCATACAGTTGCCAACCATAGCGCAGAATCCTGACAAGTTTGAAGTACTACTATCAGCGCAAGAGTTTCGAATTCGCCTACTTGATGAGATATCTCGCGCAACGACTCGTATTAGTTTAGTCGCTTTGTATCTTGAAGATGATGAGGCTGGCCGTGAGATCCTAACTGCCTTATATGAAGCAAAGCAAAAGAATCCAGAATTAGACGTAAGCGTTTGTGTCGATTGGCACCGAGCGCAGCGCGGATTGATTGGTGCAGAGTCTTCTGAAGGCAATGCTGCCATGTATAAAGAGTTTGCAGAAAAATATCAGCACTCTGTACCTGTCTATGGCATTCCAGTTCGCGGCAAAGAAGTCTTTGGCGTATTGCACTTAAAAGGCTTTATCGTCGATGATAGCGTGATATACAGCGGTGCAAGCCTTAACAATATCTACCTGAATTACCATGACCGCTATCGCTTTGATCGTTACCACGTTTTAAACAACGCAGCGCTTGCGGACTCGATGTTTACCTACGTACACGAACAGATGGTTGCGGACAGCGCTGTTTATGACTTGGCTGATAAGAATAAGCCGGTAACCAAAGAACTGAAACCAGCGATTCGTCAATTTCGTGCATCGTTGGCAAGATCTCAGTATCAGTTTGATGGTCAAGAGGTTTCAGCAGATCAAGTTGCTGTAACACCATTGGTTGGTATCGGTAAGAGACGTAACCGTCTAAATCAGGGAATCAATCAACTCGTAGCTCAAGCTAAAGATGAAATCTTTATCTGCACACCTTACTTCAACTTCCCACCTAGTCTAGCTAAAGAAGTGAAGAAAGCGCTTAAGCGTGGCGTAAAGGTCAGCATTGTTGTTGGCGATAAGACAGCAAATGATTTCTTTATCTCACCAGAAGAAGAGTTTAAAACGATTGGTGGTTTACCATACCTTTACGAATTGAACTTACGTCGTTTCGCTAAGGCCAATGAAGCTCATATTGCTAGCCGCAATCTATCAATTCGACTTTGGCAACACGATTCCAATAGCTTCCACCTAAAGGGCATTTGGGTCGATAAGCGCTACATGCTACTAACAGGTAATAACCTAAACCCTCGCGCATGGAAGCTGGACCTAGAGAACGGTATCTTTATCCAAGATAACTACCACCACCTAACAGACAAGTTCCAGGCTGAAGTGGATAATATCCTTCAACACACTCAGCTTATCTGTACTTATAAGCAGTTAGATAAGATAGAGAGCTACCCGATGGAAGTTCAGAAGTTGATTCGTAAGATCACTCGTGTAAAAGCCGACAGAGTGCTTAAACAAATACTGTAGTCGATGTACTAGAAACACTATTTATCAACGCCTAGCAAACGCTAGGCGTTTTTGTATCTACAAGATAGCCTAGCAGCTCCTGTCGATATCTAGAGAGACGCCTCAATAGGTAGCGATGAGGTGTGTAGCAAAAATCCGAAGCTCATACACCAAAAGCGACGAAGCCTAGTCGTCAGACTAGGCTTTCTAATATATGCCGAAATAGCGAGGGTACTTAATGCAGATTTACCCACTGGGGACAAAACCTTAACGGAGCCCATTCTGCTGGAGAAAAACACTTTTCTTCAAATGTAAAAAAGCCCTGCTATTGCTAGCAGGGCTTTTCCAATAAGTGGCGGAGTGGACGGGACTCGAACCCGCGACCCCCGGCGTGACAGGCCGGTATTCTAACCAACTGAACTACCACTCCGCAGTGGA
>NZ_JAUJED010000030.1:0-360 GCF_030442075.1 Vibrio sp. TMPB1044
GTGGTGACGGACGTGAATGACGCGCCGGAAATCACCGTGACAGCGAACGACTTCACAGAAGACGCTGGCGCAGCAGTGGGCGATGTAGCGGGCACGTACGTGACGTCTGACGAAGAAGGCGATGCGGTAACCGTGACCTTCACGCCAGGCAGCAATGCCAACGGCCACTACACGTTAGATACGGCAACGGGTCAGGTGAAACTGACGCAAGATGGTGTAGACGCCATCAATGCGGGTGAAGACTTAGATACCATCGATCTGACGGTGACTCAGACCAATGACAGCAGCCTGACAGGCACAGACAGCGATACCCCAGTGGTGACGGACGTGAATGACGCGCCGGAAATCACCGTGACAGCG
>NZ_JAUJED010000031.1:0-631 GCF_030442075.1 Vibrio sp. TMPB1044
TAAACATTGAGAACTTTTAAATTTGATTGAATTACTCGTAAGTAATCAATCAGTCAGCTTTCCAAATTGTTAAAGAGCATGAGACTTTAAGAACCAGTGTTCTAAAATTCACATTTTCTAAAGACTCTCACAGTCGAAAAATCAAACCAGCGACATAAGAAGTGGTTTGGAGTTTTAACTTCCAAGAATATTTAGAGAATGGTGGGCGATACCGGGCTCGAACCAGTGACCCCCTGCTTGTAAGGCAGGTGCTCTCCCAACTGAGCTAATCGCCCACTAAAAGTTTTAATTCCTTCGTGGAGAAAGAATGGTGGGTCGTGCAGGATTCGAACCTGCGACCAATTGATTAAAAGTCAACTGCTCTACCAACTGAGCTAACGACCCAATGGTATCCCGTAGGGGAGTCGAACCCCTGTTACCGCCGTGAAAGGGCGGTGTCCTAGGCCTCTAGACGAACGGGACACTGCTAATTTATCTCCACTTTAAAAAGTAGAAACAAACTTTGAAGAACTTGGGAGTTCTTCATCTCTTTGCTTTTCTAAACCTAATCAATCTGTGTGGACACTTATCGTGAGTATCTTCGTATAAGGAGGTGATCCAGCCCCAGGTTCCCCTAGGGCTACCTTGTTAC
>NZ_JAUJED010000032.1:0-51262 GCF_030442075.1 Vibrio sp. TMPB1044
TACTTGTGGGGATGGTTATGAGGCATTAAGTCTACTGGAGTCGGACAACTTCAACCTTGTAATAATTGATAACCATATGCCGAAAATGAACGGTGTGGAGACGGTTAAGAAAATACGAGAAGCAGGCTATAAGGACGTTATCATCATCGGGTGGACGGCAGATATTATGCAAACGTCGACTCACGCGTTTATAAAAGCCGGAGCGAACGAAGTGTTAACTAAACCTCTGATAAAGCGGGATCTTATCGAGGCGCTTTCTCGTCATCTCAATGATATTAAAACGACGACAAGAGTAGGCTAACCAGCGTTTACTGAGGTCGTTTTGCTCAACGTGTGGCTCGATATGTTTGTCGCCTCTGCGTATCAAAGGGCTGGGTCTAAAAGTGGCGGAAGTGATTTTGAGCTAACGTTGGAATGAGATTTACGTCGATTTTTGCTAAGCAAACAGTGAAACGTTTTTGCCACCTCTGATAGGCTGATGGTCTACATAGACGAGGGTTCAACATGGCGAAAAAGAAAAAAACACTGCAATCTAAACGTCTCACTAACCCCAATCCCTCATGGACGGAGGCCAAGCTGGTCACTATTCGGCGACATCGTGTCGAAGGGGCATTAAGCTTCGGCGTATCGACCATCTCCAGGCAGCAAGTCTTACCCAATTACGAACGTGTTTGGGAGCAAACCATTGTTGAAGAAGCGTACCAACAAGCCATTGTCGAGTTGCTAGAGCAGGGTGAGGTCGTATTAAGAGTAGAGGGTTAAGTCTGTGATTAGTCGTCTAACCGCTTCATCGCTTTGCGGTACACATCGCTGCGCTCACGTTTACCAACCGCCAGTACGGTGACAATAATGACGTCATCTTCGACTTTGTAAACTAAGCGATAACCCGATTGACGTAGCTTAATTTTATAGAGGTTATCGGCGCCAGAAAGCTTGGAAGCGGGCACGTGTGGGTTCTCTAAGCGTTCCACGAGTTTCTTTTTAAACTGTTGTTGCAGTGTCGCGCCTAACTTTTGCCACTCTTTCAGTGCACTCTTTTTGAAGTTAAGTTTATAACTCATCGATGTTGACCGAAATTGTCTCTTCCGATTCGCGCTCTTGTGCAATTGCCAGCAACTCCAAATCTTCCAGTCTGTCCATCATCATTTCGTACGCTTGTGCTGGTACGCAGTAAAAGGCAGGCTCATTGCGATTCAACACGGCCACAGGCTCACCGTAGGCGCTGCTGGCCACTTTCATTGGGTTTGCTTTTAACTCGGTAATACTGGCAGCGACGTCCGCTAAAATTCGAGTAGTCATATAATCGGTCTCTAAAGTGGTCTCTAATTCGGTCATTTTAGCCTCAATGTTGTGTGATAACAAGCGCCGAGTACACCCACTGAGGGCACGCTCGAGGGAAGAAAAGACAGGTTATACATGATTAGATTCTTAACATTAAATTCAGAAAAACAATAGCTTATCTGGTTATTGTTCTTGATTTTGAATAATTAATCATAATTAAAACGGAATTTTTTACTCTCTATACAAATCGCTTTCATTCTAAATGTTTATATCAGCGCTCATTTTTGAAAAGTGTAAAGCCAGAGGATTAAACATGAACATGAACATGAAGAGAGTGCTTGTTTTAGGAGCGCTGATGGGGGGTTTAATGGGGTGCCCAAATTCAGACTCAAAGAATGAGGAGCCCAAAGCTCCTGAACTCATAGGAGTCGAAGATACGCACGTCGTATGGGGCGTTGAAACCGTAGAAGGAGTGGAGTCAGAAGTTTCAGGTGCCATCTCAAGCCAAAGTGCAATGGGAGAGATCCCACCTGAGAAAAACAATGAAGGGGAAGAGACGGAGGAAGTTTCGACAAGTAATGAGTCAAACCTGGAGCCCTCAAACAGTGAGCCTCCACACATCCAGTCTCTCAGGGTTTATGCCAGTAAACTCGAGATGCCCATCTTTAGCTCAACTGAATTGACCGTTGAACTCAAAATATCTCAAGACACAATTGAAGTACTCAAGCGCGATCAGTTTACCTTGAACATGAATGATCCCACGGCGATACGGCTGACTGAGACGGGGAAAATCATCGGTCTAAAACAGGGCGAAGTGACGCTTTCTGTTGAGGCTTATGGGATCACAAGCCCTTCTTTAACCATTACGATCACACCACCGCTGAAAATGTGTGGCGCACTCAATGATACCGATCGGAATAATGCAAAAGGCGACTGCTTAAAGGTGATAGAAGGGTTAACTGGCGACGCGAACGGCAAGTATTTTAGTTCTTCTCCCAGTTTGGCGTTTTTAAAACAGCTCAATTATAGTGTTGATAATACGGCAGATAATGTGGGCAGATCTTATGCGAAAAGCGTTCAAGGCTTAGGGTATCACGCACCGATAGCGGGGCTCTATGCCCGTTTTCGGCAAGATGGTGCGGGAGAAAATGACGGCGTCGGTGGCCAATACGACCGTTATTGTCAGGATTTGGCAGAGTTAGCGTACGCGAGCCGAGTGAATTGGCGTCGAGCCACCGCCAACGAAGTCGCAGCGCTCGTCCAGGATCATGGTGAGTTATATACAGCCTTTGGGTTTCCTACGAGTTACGCTTTTTGGACGTCGAGTAACAGTACGGCAGAGCTCACCACGCAATCCGCTAGCACTTCAGAGTTTCTGTATGCCACTGGGTTTGGTAACAGCTCAAGAATTCAAAAATACCATAAGAGAATGGCGTTAATGGCGATCTGTGTGTCGGAAATTCAAGATACCATTCAAGTTCCATAATCAAACGTGAGTGAAAGGCCGAGGACTGACTCGGCTTTATTTATGTCTTCAGTCACCGATATTGACTGGGGAGCTTTCCCCAAATCGGTAAAAGCGGGCAGGCGAGTCACTTCTTTTTCTGACCACTCTGTATGAGCCTCAGTGAGCCAAGGGATTTGGTTTCCATGAATTGACCCATTGCCGCCCAATGGGCGATGGTTTGGGACGGCGTCAGTCCAGAGTCTTTGGCGGCTCTGAGCGCTTGGTTGAACAGCACTTGATCGATATAGACACTTACTTTCATCGCTAATCCTTTTTATCTTACTTCTTTTATTTGAATTTACTGGGCACCCAAGGTTTGGCGGGCATTCGACGACCGCCACGAAACGGCAATGGATGCTCCTTGGGTGGGTAATATTTCGGTGAATCAATCTTGCCGTGGCGCTCAACCAATTGACGATGCTCATCACGCCAGTAGGCAAAACTGAGCAATTCTTTGGGATTGAATTCGCGTCTTTCTGGTGTGATCAAGGTGGCACGGTCGACGTTGATTTTAAATCCGTCCCAACGGTGATCCAGTGGCAAATAACCCCGAGCATGCACATTCATGAGTTTCTCGGCGATCGGGTTGATCGAGCATTGACCCGACAACCAACGCCGCATGGTTGGCACCGTCACATGAAAAAACGCCGCAGCGTCTTTCAAAGAATCAAAATGTTGGTTCACCAACTCAGCAAATGGCGGGGTTCTCATGTGATCGACCTCATAAAATATTAGTGGTTAATGATAGTTTATTCCTATTTTACTTTGGCGTTTTGATAGCTAGTGACTATCAAAACGCAGCGGTTTCTTGAAAATTAAATATTGCGTTTGGAACACTATAGCGAAGCCAAGCGACCAAAAAAGTAATTAATAGGATAATTTCAGAGTAAAGATTAAGGAAAACAAGGCTGTTAGGCGCTCAGATAAGCAAAAATCGACTAAGGTTAACAACTTGAAAAGATTATAATTTATCACTATATTAGTGCGTATTATGTATATTATGTTAAATTGGGTTTGATGTTTATAAGGCGGGTGCCATTCTATGATGCCCTGCCTTTTGTTTATCTACCAAATTGACGTTCTATTTAACAGTAAAGCTATTTACCATAAAATACCTAATAAACATATTTCCTAATCTTCGATTAAGAATACGTTTATTAGACTTCAAGCATTAATCGATCAATTGCTTCTGTGATCTCTTTGGTTCTTACTGGCTTGGTCACGAAATCATTCATGCCGACGTCTAAGCACGAACATTTGTCTTCTACTGATGTGTGTGCTGTTAGTGCGACGATTGGTATTTTGATGTTGGCATCTCTCATGTGCTTGGTTGTGGTTAGTCCATCCATCACTGGCATCGACATATCCATTAAAATAATGTCTATCGAGTCAATGGCTTTTTCAACAAAGCCAATAGCTTCTTCACCGTTGCTGGCGATGAAAACTTTGTGGCCTTGTCGCGTCAGGATTAACTTAATGACCATTTGATTCGTTGGATTGTCTTCGACAACTAACACCGAATAACGGCTTCTTAACTCGGGTGAACATTTATTGTCTTCATTATTGGCCAGATTGTTCTTAACTCTGGTAAGCACTGGCAAATGTACTTCGAATTTTGAACCTTTTCCTGGCTCACTCTCTACCGATATACGTCCACGCATCAGTTCAACTAGTCTTTTGGTGATTGCCAAACCTAAACCAGTGCCACCAAATCTGCGTGTGATTGTGCTATCAGCTTGTACAAATGGACTGAATAGCGACGAAAGTTGTTGCGAGCTAATGCCAATACCGGTGTCTTCTACCGTTATATAGAAAGAGCTCTGCTGGTACTTGATAGAAACGTGGACATGCCCACGCTCAGTGAACTTAATCGCGTTGCCAATCAGATTAAATAGGATTTGTGCCAGGCGACTTGGATCTATGTAATGAAGTTCGCCTTCAGGGATATCGCTTGTTACTGTTAGCGCCAAACCTTTATCGTCTGCTGTCTTCTTTTGTTCAGATAATACAAAAGTTACAGTGTCTCTTACATTGCTCCATTGAGGTGTTAGCGAGAAACATCCAGATTCAATTTTAGAAAAGTCCAACACGTCACTGATAATTGCTAATAGAAGCTCTGATGACGTGCTCATATTAAGAACTATAGACTGTTGTTCTTCGTTGAGTGACGTGGATTTTAGTGTGTCGATTAAGCCAATGATAGCATTTAGCGGTGTTCTCAACTCGTGACTCATCATCGCGAGGAATTCAGACTTGGCCTTGTTAGCTCTTTCTGCGTCTTTTCTTGCCGTGACTAGTTCTGCAGTACGTTCTCTAACTGTCGCTTCAAGCTTTTCTTTGTTCTCAATATCGAAAACAGCGCGCTCTATTAGCGGGCGGAAACGGTTTAGTGTGGCTTTGGTTTCAATACTAAAGTGCTTAGTATTTGAGTGGATAAAAATGATAACGGACTGTGTTAGACCACTATCTATCCCAGTAATCAGCACTGAATTGATTTGGTCGAGAATAATGGGATGCAGAGAGTTAAATTCCCCAAGAGATTTGGGTTCGAAAAGGATGGCACATTCACCATTAATGACTCGCGATAGTTTGCCACAATCACTCCAATTCATCTGTTCGAAGACTTTGTTATTGGTTAGCAAAGTTTTGAAGCTACCTTCGTTCCCTACCCTTGATACCACTATAAAGTCATCAAATTTAATGTATTTTTTGAGTACGAACTCAAGGCTGGAGAATATCTCAGATATATTACTCGCCTTACTGATCGCTGAGATGGTTGATAAGATCACCCTGTTCTCTTCAGCCAGTTTTCGCTCACGGGCTTTTAGTTTTTGCAGTTCAATACGAGCTTCTTGCAGCGCTTCTTGACCTTCAGACCCCATTACTTTCTCAACCTATAAAACGTTGCAGACGATACCATTAAATTCCCGTGTGCATTCTCACCGCCAGATAGCCTACCTTGCTCACCAAACGTGAATGGACATATGTAAGGAAGCCCGTTAAGTGCTTGATTTATTTGCTCACAAACCTCCTCCATGTCTTGTTTTAGATTCAACATTGGACCGGCACAAAATATATTGATCGCCCCTAATTTCTCTTCAAGATCCATATCGTTGTAGTACGAGGAGTGAATGATGTTTGCGGCGCGGCTGATCAATTGCTGCTTGGAGCCTTGCATCAAATAAATGGTGTCGCCTTCACTGATATCCGTAAAGAGCTCGATACCGTTGCACTCCGTTTCGCGAATTGAGTGAGATAGTTTGAAATACGGATAGTTGTAAGATGTACCGACTTTTCTGCCTAGTGGATAGACAGATGACTTTTCAAAGATATAGCCGTCGTCACTGCCACCTAAATGGAAATTAGTCCATTCATTGTAAACCGTGGCGGCTGGCCTGTGATCTATCTCAAGCAAGATTCTATTTCTTACTTTGGTCACGGTTCCTAAGTATCGCGTAGGCGTGTGCCCTGCACTGAATGATGAATAGATAGACTGAGAGGAGAAAAAGACGGTTAATGAGACGCCATTAATTGAGAGTGACTCTTCGGTAAAGATACTCCAATTTCCAGAAACCTGATTGTCTGCAGCACTGCCACCGATAATTGGAACCTCAGTGCCGAATTTCTTATCGAGAGCCGCCATCACTTTCTCTTCATTACCAGGAGTGGAATGAAGCAAGATAAGGTCGGGAATTTCACCTTCTCGGTTGGCGTTCTTGAGTGCTTTATCGATCGCGCTGAAGGTGCTGGCGTCTATGGAGTCACCGAAGTGCTCAATGCCCGTGCCGTAAGCGTTGATGCCTGAATCATAAATGATGAGCACACCGATCACAGGCCCTGAATGGAATCCAGTTTCAGTCATAATTCCATGGCATGTCGTGCATCCATGTATTGGAATATTAGGGAGAGCATCTACGAAATATCTCTGCACAGCTAGTGTCGAGTACTCTTCTGTGCAGTAGCAAATAAGACAAGCGATATCCTCGGGGTTTTCTACCCCAAGAAGAAGTTCATCTACGGCGATTTTATCATCTAGAGAATAAGAGACTTTTGATAGAAATTTCATAGAGTTCTGGAAACTTTATTAATGTTGTCTTTATAACACTTTAATACGCAATGTTTCACTGGTTTAGTCAATATTTCTATTAAAGAGCGAGGTGTTGCTCAGTTTTGAGTTTTATTCTTTTGAGAGATTTACTGTATACGTCATGACCTGTTGTGGAAATGTAACCGTTATTGAGGAAGTCTTATCATTGGTTTGTAAAAGCCAAGATGAAGCCCCTTTCGATTCTAAAACTCCGCTTCCATCATAGTTAATGATAAATTTGCCAGTTTTAGATGTTTCAATTGAATACCCCTGACTATTGCCCGAAATCGAAACATTATTATTATCAATACCAAATTCACAAGGTTTTGAAACTATACAGCTTACTGTTTCGTTATTATCGTATGTTACTGTTCTCCAAGTAAATGCAGCTATTAAAATAATCAACATGACGATAATTTGAACAAGCCTGCCTTTTGTTAGCTTTTGTGCCGCCATTATAATCTTTACTCCTTGTTACAAAGTTCAAAGTTTTTAAATAAAAATCCAATTCCAGACCAAGCGTAAGGTTACTACTCTGTCATTGATTTGTTAATTCAAGTATAGTGTCGCGTTGAAAATGCCACTTTTTTTTAAAATCAGCAAGTGGAAATAAAGCCCTGAATAGGCTGAATTTCCTTTTCTAATTTGGGTGGCATTACGACGTGAGTCGTGTTGGAAGTAAAGTGTAGTAAATAAGAAATTGGAAGCATGCAAATGAGCCAAGAAAAGCAGCTTGAACAAAACTACAACTATACGGTCGTCCGTCAATTTACCCTAGTTACAATTTTGTGGGGTATTGTCGGTATGGGCGTTGGTGTTTTGATTGCCGCTCAATTAGTTTGGCCACAGCTAAACTTTGATACGCCGTGGTTGACGTACAGTCGTTTACGTCCCCTGCATACTAATGCGGTTATTTTTGCGTTCGGTACAAGTGCGCTGTTTGCAACATCATATTATGTTGTACAACGTACCTGTCAGACGCGTCTCTTTGGTGGCCCTCTCGTAGCCTTTACCTTTTGGGGTTGGCAAGCGATTATCCTGTCCGCTGCAATTACTTTACCGTTAGGTTTAACCTCTGGTAAAGAATATGCGGAACTTGAATGGCCAATCGATATTGCTATTACTCTTGTGTGGGTAGCTTATGCGGTCGTGTTCTTCGGAACAATGATAAAGCGTAAGACATCGCACATTTATGTAGCAAACTGGTTCTTCGGAGCCTTCATCATCACGGTTGCCGTGTTGCACATCGTTAACAGCCTTGCTGTTCCTGTATCTGCGTTTAAATCGTACTCGATTTATTCCGGTGCGATCGATGCAATGGTGCAATGGTGGTACGGACACAATGCGGTAGGCTTCCTATTGACAGCTGGTTTCCTAGGTATGATGTATTACTTCGTTCCTAAACAAGCTGGTCGCCCTGTTTACTCTTACCGTTTGTCGATTGTTCACTTCTGGGCTCTAGTGTCTTTGTATATCTGGGCTGGTCCTCACCACCTACACTACACTGCACTTCCTGACTGGACTCAATCTCTAGGTATGGTTATGTCTTTGGTTCTGTTTGCTCCATCTTGGGGTGGCATGATCAACGGTATTATGACTCTATCTGGTGCGTGGCATAAGCTTCGCTACGACCCAATCCTACGTTTCCTAATCGTTTCTCTATCATTCTACGGCATGTCGACTTTCGAAGGCCCAATGATGGCAATCAAAACGGTTAACGCACTATCTCACTACACGGACTGGACTATCGGTCACGTTCACTCTGGTGCGTTAGGTTGGGTTGCAATGGTTTCTATCGGTTCGGTTTACCACTTAGTTCCTAAACTATTCGGTCAAGAGCGTATGTACTCTGTATCTCTAATCAATGTTCACTTCTGGTTGGCAACGATTGGTACGGTTTTCTACATTGTTGCAATGTGGATCTCTGGTGTGATGCAAGGTCTGATGTGGCGTGCAGTTAACTCTGACGGTACATTGACTTACAGTTTCGTTGAATCTGTAGAAGCTTCTTACCCGTTCTACTTTGTACGTTTCTTAGGTGGTTTCATCTTCCTATCTGGTATGTTCTTAATGGCATACAACACGTACAAAACTGTTTCTGCACCTAAAGATAGCCTTAAAGCTATCCCTCAACCGGCTTAAGGAGATTTAGAATGAGCTCAAATTCAAATAATCGCCATGAGTTGGTAGAGAAGAACGTTGGCCTACTAGCGATCTTGATCGTTATTGCTATCAGTTTTGGTGCGTTAGTAGAAATTACCCCTCTTATTTTCCAAAAGCAGACAACTGAACCCGTAGAAAACCTACGTGTTTACTCTGCTCTCGAAATGGAAGGTCGTGATATCTACATTCGTGAAGGTTGTAACGTATGTCACAGCCAAATGATTCGTCCTTTCCGCTCCGAGACTGAACGTTACGGTCACTACTCTGTAGCTGGCGAAAGCGTTTGGGAACATCCATTCCTATGGGGTTCTAAGCGTACTGGTCCTGATCTAGCGCGTGTTGGTGATCGTTACTCTGATGAGTGGCACCGTGTTCACCTTATCGACCCTCGTGAACTTGTTCCTGAATCAAACATGCCTGGTTTCCCATGGCTTGCTGAGAATGTACTTGATGGCAAATTGACTCAACAGAAGCTTGAACTCTTCCGTAATCAATTTGGTGTTCCTTACACAGATGAACAAATTGCTAACGCTAAACAAGATGTTGAAGGAAAAACAGAGATGGATGCAATCATCGCTTACCTTCAATCGCTTGGCCACGCAATGAAATAAGGAATAATTATGGACATTATTACATTTCAAAGTGTTTGGACTGTGACTGTTTTTGCTTGCTTCATCGGCATCGTTTGGTGGGCATACGGCAAGAACCGTAAATCACGTTTCGACGAAGACGCGAACCTAGTGTTTGCTGACGACGAGCCAGCAACAAGTTCTAAAAATGAAGGAGTGACAAAGTAATGAGTACATTCTGGAGTATCTGGGTTAGTGCGATTACGATTGGTACCCTAATTGGTTGTGCTGTCTTACTTCGTTGGTGTTTTAAAGATAAAACAGGCGTTGAAGAAGGTCATGATATGGGCCATGAATACGATGGTATTCGTGAGCTTAACAACCCACTACCAAAATGGTGGACATACCTTTTCATCAGTACGATTGTTTTTGCAGCGGTTTACCTTGCTCTATACCCAGGCCTTGGCAACTTTAAAGGTCTACTAGGTTGGACAAGTTCAAACCAAGAAGTGCGTAGCATTGAAGAGTCTCGCTCTGCAATTGCTGCTGCGCAAGCAAACAAACAGTTAGATGCGTACGCGAAAGAGCTTGATGATGCAGACACCTACTTCGGTGAAGCATTCAGAAAGCTTGCTCACGACGAAAACGGTTTACGTTCAATCCCTGACATTGCATCAGATGCTGACGCAATCAAAGTGGGTCAACGTTTATTCTTGCAAAACTGTTCTCAGTGTCACGGCTCTGATGCACGTGGTCAGAAAGGTTTCCCTAACCTAACTGACGATGCATGGCTATATGGCGGTGAGCCTGAGGCTATCGTAACAACAGTTATGCACGGTCGTGTTGGTCAAATGCCTGGTTGGAAAGACGCGCTTGGCGAAGAAGGCGTAAAAGAAGTAGTTAGCTACACGCTTAGCCTTTCTGGTCGTAGCGTAAACGCACGTGAAGCAGAAGCTGGTAAAGCTCGTTTCGTAGTGTGTGCTGCGTGTCACGGTACTGATGGTAAGGGTAACCCTGCTGTTGGCGCTCCTGACCTAACTGACCGCGATTGGTTGTTTGGCGATTCTCGCGCAGATGTAACTGAAACAGTTATGTACGGACGTTCTGGTGTAATGCCTGCTTGGAAAGACATTCTAGGCGAAGACAAAGTACAGCTAGTTTCATCTTACGTGTGGAGCTTAAGCAACTCAGATAATAAGTAACATTTCAATAACAGCCTCTTTCTAAGAGGCTGTCTTTCCTTTATTTTATAACCCCTTCTTTTTATTCTTTTTTGAGATATTTTTTATGGTAAAGCCTTGGTATAAACAGTTTTGGCCGTGGTTCTTAATCGCGTTGCCAGCGACAGTAGTTATTTGGACCATCATGACGGTTATTGTGTTTACGCAGAACTCTGTAGACCTAGTGACTGAGGATTACTATAAAAAAGGAAAAGGCATTAATGTCGATATTTCGAAAGTAAACATCGCTAAAGAATTAGGTCTGTCAGCTTTAGTTAACGAAAAAGGTAACTCGGTTATCATTACTCTAGATAAAGGTAAACTTGAGCACTTTCCTGCTATTAGCGCGATGTTCGTTCACAGAACGCTGCCTGACCGTGATTTCACTCAACTGCTGACTGCAGATGCGAGAGGCAACTACACCTTGACTCTAGACCACGAAATGCAAGGTCCATGGTTTATCGAGCTTTCTCCGCACGATTCAGAATGGCTAGTGCAAGGTCGTATGAACTTCCCTATTGAAACTCCTACTCAACTAACGAACTAAAGCTTATGTGTGAATCCTGTTATCACTGCGGTGAAGATGTACCAGCGGAAACGGATTTTAAAGTAGAGATCTTAGGATCGACTCGTAAGATGTGTTGTCCGGGTTGCGAAACCGTAGCCCAGACAATCGTTGATAGCGGTTTGGTTTCTTACTACCAATATCGCACCGCTCCTGCTGAAAAAGCTGATCTAGTGCCAGAGCAACTGCTGGCACTCAGTCATTACGACAATGAAGATGTTCAATTAGAGTTCGTTCGTAACTCTGAAAATACTTCTGAAGTGACATTGTCACTAGAAGGTGTTTCTTGTGCCGCCTGTGCATGGCTTATTGAGAAGCAAGTCTCTTCAAAACAAGGTGTTGGTAGCATTCGTGTGAATACCACTACTAACCGTGCCCTACTTAGCTGGGACAACACGCAAGTGAAACTGAGCGAGTTGTTATCGGCAATCCATACCCTTGGCTATAAAGCAGCGCCTTTTGAGGCCGACCAACAAGAAGCGGCCTACCACCGCTCAATGAAGAACTATTTGTATCGTCTGGGTGTCGCTGGCCTGGCAACCATGCAAGTCATGATGCTAGCGGTAGCGCTCTACCTTGAAGTGTTTGGTAACCTTGAGCCTGAGTTTAAAAACTACTTCCGTTGGGTCAGCTTGATCTTCGCGACGCCGGTTCTGCTCTACTCTGCATTGCCTTTCTATATTAATGCGTGGCGAAGTATCAAAGGTCGAACATTAGGCATGGATGTGCCCGTTTCGATTGCTCTGTTGTTTGCTTACGTTGCTAGTTTGGTGGCGACGGTCACAGAGAAAGGTGAAGTGTTCTTTGAGTCTATCTCGATGTTCACTTTCTTCCTATTGCTTGGTCGCTTTCTTGAAATGCGTGCTCGTCGTAAAGCAGCAGCCGCTAGCGGTAATCTGCTTAAGCTTGTTCCTGCGATGGCAACAACGTTAGATGGCGAACAAGTTCCGGTAAAAACCTTAAAAGTTGGCGACCAAATTCGCGTTCTTCCTGGTGAACACATTCCTGCCGATGGCAAAGTATTGTCTGGTCGAGTTCATATTGATGAATCGATGCTGACTGGTGAATCTATCCACGTAGTGAAAAACGAGGGTGATACTGTCTTCGCTGGTACATTGAATGGTGACGAGTCGTTTGAACTGGAAGTGATGACATCAAAAGCGGATTCGGTGATTTCCAATATCGTTCGTCTGCAAGATGAAGCGCAACTTTCTAAGCCTAGAATTGCTGAAATCGCTGATGTGGTGGCTCGATACTTTGTTGCGGTTATCCTGATCATTTCTTTTGGTACTTGGTTCTACTGGCACCAAACACGCCCAGAAGATGCTTTCTGGATTATGCTTTCGGTACTTGTTGCGACATGTCCTTGTGCTCTATCGCTTGCAACACCGACTGCAATAACCTGTTCAACTTCTCGCATGGGTAACTTCGGTATTTTGCTGCGCAAAGGCCATGTATTCGAAACCTTGTGCAAAGTGAATCACTTGATCATTGATAAAACTGGCACATTGACTGAGGGTGATATTCGTATCAGCCAAGTTGAAACCTTCGCTGAACTTGATAAAGACACCTGTCTCAAAGTAGCGGCGAGCTTAGAACAACATGCTAACCACCCTATTGCGAAAGCGTTCAAGACTCATATTTCTGATGATATCCAAGTAGAATCAGTTAATAACGTGATTGGTTCAGGCATCACTGGTGAATGGAATGGCGATGAAGTCGCTATCGGCAGTAGTGAATTCATTTTAGGTCAAGCTCAACCATTGGAAAGTAACGGTATTTACTTGTCGATGGCGGGCCGTCATATCGCAACGTTTACATATGAAGATCCCATTCGCAAAGAAAGCATCGAGTTTATTAAGCAATTTAAAGATGCGGGAATCAAAACGACACTGCTTACTGGCGATTCTTTGATTAACGCGAAGCCTGTTGCTGAAGAGATCGGTATTACAGACATTGTTGCTAACGCGAAACCTGAAGATAAGCTTGCTTACCTGAACTCTCGAGATGCAAGTGACATTACCATGATGGTTGGCGATGGCATTAATGATGCTCCTATTCTTGCGGGTGCCCACCTTTCCGTTGCTATGGGCGGCGGTACCGATGTGGCGAAAGCCTCTGCAGATATGGTGTTACTGGGTGATAAGCTTGATAGATTACTTAAGTCCCGTACATTGGCGCTAAAAACGCGTAAGATAATCCGTGAAAACTTGGCGTGGTCATTAGGATATAACTTACTTATTCTTCCATTGGCTGTCGCAGGTTTGGTTGCTCCGTACATTGCAGTTGTTGGCATGTCCGCTAGCTCTATTATTGTCGTGTCTAATTCGTTAAGGCTTTTAAAAGAGCAAGGTAAATAATGGAAAGTTTATACATACTCATTCCAATTGCGATCGTACTTGTATGTATCGCTGTTGGAATCTTTCTATGGGCAGTTAAAAGCGAGCAGTTTGAAGACCTCGAACGCCAAGGTCACAATATTCTGTTTGATGAAGACGAAAAGGTTCACAACCATTCTGATAGCAAACCTGTTAAGAATGAGAAAGCTAACAGCGAAAGCCAAACTAACGTAGACAAAAAGAACGATGACGCCTGATTGGATCGGAGCCTTTGTTGTTGGGTTGATCGGCGCAGGCCACTGCATGGGAATGTGTGGTGGTATTGCGTCGCTTCTGTCAATTGGCAACAGTAAACCTTCCCCTGTTATTCCCCTACTTTATAACCTAGGGCGCTTGCTCAGTTATGCCGTGATTGGCGGCGTGATTGGTGGTGCAATTTCTTCGATTGGCCAGCTCAGCGATTTTAATGCTCTGCTGGGTTGGCTGCGTTTGTTTGCTGCTGGCTTTATGATCATACTAGGTTTGTATATTGGTAAATGGTGGTTTGGCTTGCTGTTCTTTGAAAAAGTCGGACAGAAACTATGGCGTTATATCTCTCCTTTAGGTAAATCATTTTTACCATTGAAGCACCCTAGCCACGCTTTGCCGTTTGGCTTTATCTGGGGTTGGCTTCCGTGTGGTCTCGTTTATTCGATGCTTACATGGGCAGCAGTATCAGGGAGTTGGTACAACGGCGCTGGTATCATGCTTGCTTTCGGTTTAGGTACGCTTCCAGCAATGCTCACAGTGGGTATGGGCGCTAATATCCTCAAAAAACTGCAACAAGCTGACTTATTTCGTCAATTAGGCGCAATTTTAATCCTCATTTACGGTTTCTATACTGGTTATATGGCATTGCAGCTCATTATTTATACCGTATAGCTGTTCTTTAAATCCGGTTTTTTTACTACCCTTTAGGATTAAGGAATGCTAAAATATTGACGTATATCAAATAGTGAAAGATTGTTATGATTTCTGAAAAGCCTGTGACGAAACGTGTTCAGTCTGGTGGCTGTGCGATCCATTGCCAGGATTGTAGTATTAGCCAGCTCTGTATTCCGTTTACTTTGAATGAATCTGAACTCGATCAACTTGATCAGATCATTGAGAGAAAAAAGCCTATTCAAAAAGGCCAAGAGTTATTTAAAGCCGGTGACGAGCTTAAATCTCTATATGCTATTCGCTCTGGAACGATCAAGAGCTACACGATTACCGAGCAAGGTGATGAGCAAATTACTGCATTCCACCTAGCGGGCGATCTTGTTGGCTTCGATGCGATTACTGGTGACCTACACCCTAGTTTCGCACAAGCGCTAGAAACTTCTATGGTATGTGAAATTCCATATGAGATTCTTGATGACCTATCAGGAAAAATGCCTAAATTGCGTCAGCAAATCATGCGCCTGATGAGCAACGAGATTAAAGGTGACCAAGAAATGATTCTGCTTCTTTCAAAGAAGAACGCGGAAGAGCGTCTTGCTGCATTCCTTTACAACCTTTCTACTCGCTTCTCTCAACGTGGTTTCAGCCCGCGTGAGTTCCGTCTAACGATGACTCGTGGCGATATTGGTAACTACCTTGGGTTGACTGTTGAAACAATTAGTCGTCTTTTAGGTCGTTTCCAAAAAGCAGACATCTTGAGCGTTAAAGGCAAATACATCACTATCGAAGATCACGATGCGTTGATGGAACTTGCTGGCGTTTCAAAAGAATAGTCTAGATATCAATGATGTAGTTCAATAATGAGCTACATCATGTTTCTCTCTTAAAACCTCTTATATTTCTCTTAATCTCTCCATAACTACGCTACATTATTTATATGTTCGGTCTGAAAAGTAGGCTTAGTTATGAGTATCTATAACAAAATTTTAGTTGTCGCAGACATTAATCACGATGAGCAACCTGCTCTAGTTCGTGCTATCCAACTTGCCAAGAAAAGCACCTCAACAAGCCACATCACTTTCTTTTTGTCGATATACGACTTCTCGTATGAAATGACATCTATGCTCTCTGTCGATGAGAGAGACGCAATGCGTAAAGGCGTGATTCACCAGCGTGAAATCTGGATGAATAAAGTCGCAGAACCTTACCTAGATGATTCTATTGAATTTAATGTACAAGTGGTTTGGCATAACCGCCCATACGAAGCGATCATTGCCGAGGTTTATAGTGGCGAGCATGATATCTTGATCAAAGGTACGCGCAAGCACGATACCTTGGAATCTGTCATCTTCACTCCAACCGATTGGCATCTGTTGAGAAAGTGCCCTAGCCCAGTACTATTGGTTAAAAACGATTTCTGGCCAGATCACGCGAAGATTTTTGCTTCAGTTCATGTTGGTTCGGAAACAGAAGCTCACTTAGAGCTTAACGATACAATAGTCGATAGGTTACTAGAGATCACGGGTCGTTTAGATGCTGAACCGTTCTTGGTCAATGCCTACCCAGTAACCCCTGCAAATATTACTATTGAACTACCAGAGTTTGATCCAATGTCTTATACCGACGCGGTTCGTGGCCATCACTTAACAGCCATGAAAGCGTTGCGCCAGAAGCACGGTATGTGTGAAGAGCAAACTGTGGTTGAGCAAGGCTTACCTGAAGATGTTATTCCTCGTGTAGCTTCTGAAAATAACGCAGCGATGGTGATCCTGGGGACAACGGGTCGTACTGGCTTGTCTGCCGTGTTTATTGGCAATACAGCGGAACATGTTATCGACAAGATTAACTGTGATGTGTTGGCTCTTAAGCCATCTGGTTACGTGAGCCCATTAGACCCTAACCTTTCGAAAGGTTAAGTCAGCGAAAAGTTTAACTTATAAAAAACGCCTCAAACATTGCTTGAGGCGTTTTTGTTTATCTAGAGTAACGCCATTCCAAATACAGAATGGCTAATATCATCTTTATCCACTCAAATAGCTAAACATTCGTCACGTCGATGAACATTGACTCATCAATGTTTGAAGATGAGATTTCAGCTTCTTCGAATTCGTATGCTTTGCGGTCTTCACTACGGTCTAGAGGAAGGTTCACGAAATCAAACAGCTCGCGGTCAGCCAGTTGGCTTGGGCTTACATTCTGGATTGACTTGAAGATCTTCTCAACTCGACCAGGCGTTTTCTTATCCCAATCAATTAGCATCGCTTTAATGTTCTGACGCTGTAGATTCTCTTGTGACCCACATAGGTTACAAGGAATGATTGGGAACTCTTTGTGCTCAGCGTATTTGATTAGGTCCGTTTCACGGCAGTAAGTCAGTGGACGAATAACAACGTTACGACCATCATCTGAACGAAGCTTAGGTGGCATAGCCTTAAGACGAGCGCCGTGGAACATGTTAAGGAACATGGTCTCAACGATGTCGTCTAGGTGGTGACCAAGTGCGATCTTAGTTGCGCCAATCTTCTCTGCGAATGAGTACAAAGTACCACGACGAAGACGAGAACATAGACCACACGTTGTTTTGCCTTCTGGCACTTTCTCTTTAACCACTGAATACGTGTCTTTATCTACGATGTAGTAAGGAATGTTCAGCGTTTCAAAGTACTCAGGAAGAATGTGTTCAGGGAATCCTGGTTGTTTTTGATCTAGGTTTACTGCCACAACATCAAATTTGATTGGTGCTGCTTCACGCAAACGTAGCAAAATATCTAGCATCGCAAATGAATCTTTACCGCCACTAATACATGCCATTACCACATCATTCTCTTCGATCATGTTGTAGTCGATGATGGCATTTCCAACATTTCTTCTCAGACGTTTCTGAAGTTTGTTGAATTCAAGTGTTTCTTTTCTATTATCGTTTTGGTTCATTGCGACTCTCACACCGTCGTATTACCGACTGTAGATTGCTAGTGGGACTGTTTTAGGGCGTGGATTATACGGATTTTTATTTCATGTTGAAATAGTAACTGTAGGATAAACAAGCTGAGTATTAGAAAGATTCTGCTTTTATTGTGCGATAAGCTCCCTCAGCGGATAGAGAAACGTGTCTTAGCAAGATCTCGGTCTATATCGCAGATAAAGAAAAGCAGCCTGCTCTTATTCGATTAGGCCGCTTTAAAGTATGTAATGAAAGCTTAGGGGAATGATTCCGCTAAAAATTATTGCGCGGGAATGTACGGCAATACGCGCACTGTTGCTTCTGGTAACGTGATGCTGTCACTTCCATTCAACTCCGCTAAGGTGAATTTCGCTCGCCCTTTTTTGATTGGTATTTGCTTGCCGTTTGAAAGCTCGATGTTGCTTTCAAGCTTATTAGCGAACTCCAGCGTTAACCCTTGGATATCTGGTGTGAACCAGCCAGAGAACATACCGCTGACATCTTCAAGCATCGCCTGCATCTGTGGTAATAGGCTTTCTAGCTGTGCAACTTCAACAGTTCCAACTAAAGGCTCTTGCGTCATCACAACTAAAGAATACGCACACTCTTGTTCTTGTGTTTGTACAAAGATAAGAGGGTTTGCTGAACGCAGATTTTGATCTACCGGTAGAAGCAGTTCATTGGCTGGAGAGACTTTTAGCTCTTCGTAGTGCTCTTCTTTTTCCATCCAAGCTTTGCTGATGTGACAGGTTTGCTGAGCTTGTTGATCAACAAAGAAGACCGCAACTTTGACATCATCATGCCCTTCTTTGGTGTTGTTTTTCAGCTGAGTATAAAGCTTAGAATACGTGAACATGTACTCTTGCGCTGAAGTTGGAAGAGAAACCCCAAGGCTTAATGAGGCTAATAAAGCGAGTGCTGTCTTTTTCATTATTATAATCTTGTCGAAGTTGAGCGTTTATAAATAGAAAGAGCAGCCAATGAGCTGCTCTTTTTGTGATGTTATTTGGTCAAACTTACCGTTTAAGCTCACCAAATGACTATCTGATCGAGTTACTTTTTCCAGTATACCTTGTTGTGACGGATCATAGCTTGTAAATCAGTCACATACTCTGAACCTCGCTCAGAATATTTTAATAAGCCATTAGTGAGCTCTGTCGCTGCTTCGGTTGTTAAAAGATCGTCACCTTGCGCAGCAAGTTTTGCACGAATCGCTCTTAAATCGGCGTAAGCTCGGTTGCGATTAAGGTTCATGAAGTAACGGTGTACTGATTCTTGGCTTGAAGAGAATGTTGCGACTTCATGCGAGCTACCTTCGTTACGTTGTAGCGGAACAAGACCACAACCTTTGGTGTAACACCAGTGTCCGAAATAGTTGTTGGCTTTGGTGGCGAAACGCGACGTTCCCCAAGCTGACTCATTCGCGGCCTGTGTCAGTACAAGCGCTTCTGGCAGTACATTGACGCGGTTAAGCATCTCTGTCAGCCATGCCTGATCCAAACCTTCACTCGGCACCGGTAAGCTATATAACTTCCCTAACCTTTTCGCATAAGACGCGTCTTCAGAATCAATACTGTTTAAACCAGATTCAGAGAGCTTAGTTAAAAACGCGCGTTCTTTGCTGATACGTTTGTTTTCAATATTGATGCTTGGACGTAGGAACGAAAAGAAAGTGTTCTTTTTCTCGTTCACATCTTCGATGGCCGCGAAGTTTGGTGTGTTCGAAGAAGCCGTCAAGTCGCCAAATTGATCAGTTGAATTGGCACTCTGCTCTGTCGTGCGTCGTCGTTCTTCTTCTTGGTAAATATAAGGACCAACCAGTGAAATAGAGCCAACAAGAGCCAGTGCAGTCACTTTAAGCGCAAGTGATTTGCTTGCGCCTCCCTGTGTGTTTTTATGCATCGAACACCTGTGGGTTTTTGTTATTGTCGTCGTTATTGCTGTCGTTGTTATCGTCATCGCCCTTTGGACGATCTGAAGCAATCAGTTTTAACTTGATGCCAAACATCTCACGGTAAAGGATACCTTTCACGTGGAAGAAGAATGGAAGAACAAAGATTAAGCCAATGCCATACATCATTGCAGCCACGATGAACATCAACATAACCATTAGGTAGATAGACGCGACTACGAAGATCTTCTTGTTTACCGCTCTTAATGAAAGCAGTAGCGATTGCATTGGCGGCACTTTCTTATCACAAATCAGCAGAATCGAATGGCTGAACGCAAGTGAGAAGTAGATAGACAAGAATGGGAGAATCATCCCTGCGATGCCTTGAAGCATTAGGCTAAACAAAGTCACTAGAATAACGGGAACCGTAAACTGCAAACCTTTTCCGATGTGACGAACTTTAGTTTGTAGACCAGCAGCGTGACTCATTGCCATTAAACAAATACCGGCATAGATCGGCGCGCTGATCACCTCATAGCTAAAGTTCGCAATAAAAATCGATTCAACGATTTGTGGCGTGAATGACTCTGGGTCGATAACCGCATCCAAGATAACCGCGGGATCACCAAGCTGCAGTTTAAGTGCGATATAAAAGATGGCCAGTTGCACGAACATCAAAGCAATAATCGCAGGGGAGAACGAAAGAAAGTGACTTATCGTATGTTTCCAAGCTTCTTGGAATACAGCCGTTGCTTTGAGCTCATAATCGCCAGAAAGTGCACGGTTGATACTACCGCCCAAATTAAAATCTTTTTCGATGTCGTTGTTCATATTGATACCTAGGTGCGCCAATTAAACTAAGCGACCTAACTTATTGATAAAAAATTACCTTCATTATACTCATATGTCGGATACAAACTAAAATATGAATCTGTAACAAGGCTTGCTTTTGCGTCTTGATGGTTAATAATTAGACACTTGTCGGGGTGTAAACCCAGTAAATAACAGTATGGTAAAGGATGTTTACTTTTACCTGCGAAATTTTTTATCTTCGAAAGGTAAAAAATGCTTTGAATTCACGTTTTTGGTGATTATGATGCGCGCCTTAAAGGTGTATAGCAACAGGTCTCAAATAGAACCAAGGTGGAGAAAAACAGACGTTGAACGCTAAAAAATCAGTAGGAAAGCCAGTAGTACAGCTAACTGGCATCAGTAAAAGTTTCGATGGTAAGGAAGTCATCGGCAATCTGGATTTAAACGTAAATCATGGTGAGTTTCTCACGATTTTAGGCCCATCAGGTTGTGGTAAAACAACCGTACTAAGAATGATTGCGGGTTTTGAAACGGCAGATAGTGGTCAAATACTATTAGCTGAACAAAACGTAACCCAAGTTCCTGCTGAACAAAGGCATGTAAACACTGTATTCCAAAGCTATGCCCTATTCCCACATATGACCGTTTTCGACAATGTGGCATTTGGCTTACGCATGCAGAAAGTTCCAAACAGCGAGATTGAGCCTCGTGTAATGGATGCTTTAAAAATGGTGCGCTTAGAACAAATGGCACAACGAAAACCACACCAGCTATCTGGTGGCCAACAGCAACGTATCGCAATCGCTCGTGCTGTCGTTAATAAGCCAAAAGTTCTTCTATTGGATGAATCTCTATCTGCTCTTGATTACAAGTTACGTAAACAGATGCAAATCGAGCTGAAACAATTACAACGCCAACTTGGTATCACGTTCATTTTTGTAACGCATGACCAAGAAGAAGCGCTGTCTATGTCTGACCGCATTATCGTTATGCGTGATGGCGTGATTGAACAAGATGGCACACCAAGAGAGATCTACGAAGAGCCTAAGAACCTATTCGTTGCGCGCTTTATTGGTGAAATTAACGTATTCGAAGCGACAGCGAAATCTCGTCTAGATGAAAAGCGCATTGTTGCGACAATTGAAGGTGAAGAGTCAGTTATCTATCACGATAAAGACGTAACACCGGGTCAAAAACTGCAAGTATTGCTTCGCCCTGAAGATCTTCGTATCGAAGAAATCAAAGAGTCTGAGCAACGCGGTATTGTTGGCCACATTGTCGAGCGAACCTATAAAGGTATGACATTAGATTCAGTCGTAGAACTTGAATCTGGTATGCGTGTCATGGTTAGCGAATTCTTCAACGAAGATGACCCTGATGTTGATCACTCACTGGGCCAAAAAGTTGCAGTAACTTGGGTTGAGAGCTGGGAAGTGGTATTAGAAGATGAGCAAGAAGTTTAATTTACAAAACGCAATTGTTGCTTTAATCACAGGTTGGTTAGTACTGTTCGTGATGATTCCAAACATCATGATCATCGGTACTAGCTTTTTAACTCGTGATGAAGCGAACTTGATCGAGATGACCTTCACTCTCGATAACTACGTGCGTTTGGCTGACCCGCTGTATTTTAAAGTGTTGATGCACTCTTTCTATATGGCAATTGTCGCAACCCTACTTTGTTTAATTATTGGTTACCCGTTCGCTTATATCGTGGCCAAGATGCCTGCGAAGTGGCGTCCAATCATGTTATTCCTAGTGATAGTGCCATTTTGGACGAACTCTTTGATTCGTACTTACGGGTTGAAAATTGTACTGGGTACTCAAGGTGTCTTAAACAAAAGTTTGTTAGCGCTAGATATCATTGATAAACCGCTACGTATCATGTACTCAGAAACCGCTGTAATGATCGGTTTGGTATACATCCTACTTCCGTTCATGATTCTTCCGCTGTATTCAGCGATTGAAAAACTGGACGATACGTACTTAGAAGCGGCTAAAGATTTAGGTGCGAACAAACTGCAAACGCTATTGAAAGTGGTACTGCCACTAACAATGCCAGGCATTATCGGCGGCTGTCTGTTGGTGCTATTGCCTGCGTTGGGCATGTTCTACATCTCTGACCTATTAGGTGGAGCTAAGAACCTATTGATTGGTAACGTGATTAAGAGCCAGGTGCTCAACGCTCGAGACTGGCCATTTGGTGCAGCGACGAGTATCGCACTGACCATGGCAATGGCTGTGATGCTGTATGCCTACTACCGAGCAGGTAAGCTATTGAACAAGAAAGTGGAGCTAGACTAATGGGTCGCACAGTTAAGTTCAGCTTTATGGCGTTGGTATACGCCTTTCTATACCTACCTATTATCGTATTGATCGCTAACTCGTTTAATGCCAATAAGTTTGGTATGAAATGGGGTGGTTTCACCACTAAATGGTATGACGCGCTTATTAACAACGACAGCCTAATGCAGGCTGCGTGGCACTCGATCAACGTAGCGGTGTTCTCAGCAACAGCAGCAACGATCGTCGGCAGCCTAACAGCAGTAGCCCTATTCCGTTACCAATTCAAAGGTAAAGGCATCGTAAATGGCATGCTGTTCATCGTAATGATGTCACCAGATATCGTAATGGCAATTTCGCTTCTTGCGCTATTCTTGGTAATGGGTGTTCAACTGGGGTTCTTTACCCTACTGGCTGCTCACATTACCTTCTGTCTACCGTTCGTTGTGGTAACGGTTTACAGTCGCTTGAATGGCTTTGATGTGAAAATGCTTGAAGCTGCAAAAGACTTGGGTGCAAGTGAATGGACGATTCTAAAACAGATCATTCTTCCTCTTGCTAAGCCTGCGGTTGCTGCGGGTTGGTTATTGAGCTTCACTCTGTCTTTGGACGATGTGATCATCAGCTCTTTCGTAACAGGGCCAACGTATGAAATCTTACCACTGAAGATTTACTCAATGGTTAAAGTGGGTATCTCTCCTGAGGTCAACGCCCTAGCAACAGTGATGTTAGTGGTGTCGTTAATACTGGTGATTATTTCTCAGTTATTAGCGAGAGAAAAAATCAAGTAAGTCTCCTACTCTATAAAGAGACAGACTTGATTAGAAGTTAAGAAACTTCAAGTTCAAAAAAGTGTTAATCATAAACAGAATGGTAAATTGCCATTCTGTTTTTCTATCTACTGCCTTCGGGCAACGTTTAGTTTGGAGCTAACGTCAATGAAAAAATGGGCTACTCTATTAGCTGGTAGTGCATGTGCGCTTTCAATGTTATCTGCACCATCTTTTGCAAAAGATAACAAAGAGTTGGTATTTATGAACTGGGGACCTTACATCAATAGTGAGATCCTAGAACAGTTCACCGATGAAACTGGCATCAAGGTGATTTACTCAACTTACGAGTCGAACGAAACCTTGTACGCAAAGCTAAAAACACACAACAAAGGTTATGACCTGGTTGTTCCGTCGACTTACTTCGTATCTAAGATGCGCGACGAAGGTATGCTACAAAAGATCGACAAAACTAAGTTGGACAACTTCAAGAATTTAGATACTAACTACCTGGATAAGCCGTACGACCCAAGTAACGACTACTCTATTCCACACGTAGTTGCGATCACAGGTCTTGCTGTTAACACTGACATGTACGATCCAGAAGATTTTCAAAGCTGGGCTGACCTATGGAAGCCTGAGCTCGAAGGTCAACTAATGATGATGGATGACACCCGTGAAGTGTTCCACATTGCTCTACGTAAGTTAGGTTACTCAGGTAACACAACCAATGAGAAAGAGATCGACGAAGCGTACGCTGAGCTACAAAAGCTAATGCCTAACGTTCTAGTATTTAACTCAGACAACCCAGGCGCGCCATACATGTCTGGTGAAGTCGGTCTTGGTATGCTTTGGAACGGTTCTGCAGCAGCGGCTCAAAACGAAGGTTTACCAATTAAACTGGTGTTCCCTAAAGAAGGCGGCATCGGTTGGGTTGATAACTTTGCAATCAGCTCTGGCGCAACAAACGTAGAAGCGGCTCACAAGATGATCGACTTCCTACTTCGCCCTGAAATCGCTGAGCAAATTTCTCGTGACACAGGCTACCTAACTGCAGTTAAAGCGTCTAATGAGAAGTTTAAAGACAGCCCAGCGCTGTTCCCATCGCAAGAAGATCTTGACCGTGTTGAATGGCAAGCCGCGGTTGGTGATAAGACAGTGAAGTACGAAGATTACTTCATGAAACTTAAAGCAGGCCAGTAACTTAGCTTATTATCTAACCGCGAGTAAGTAGCAGGTTTACTTAACAAGACGATGTAGATAATCAACAAGTTAAAAATAAGAATATCAATGAATAGGCAGCTTAGGCTGCCTATTTTATTTTTTCACTGCTATAATATAGCGCGATTTTTCGAAATCCTTTTACTTTGGGTCACTACCCAGCTCCAAATCAAACAAATGAACGGAACAGTAATGAAAAAAACACTGTATACCGGCGCATTGTGTGCTGCTACTTTACTTTCTACACCCTCTTTCGCAGCTGACCAAGAATTGTATTTTTACAACTGGTCTGAATATATTCCAAATGAAGTGCTAGAAGACTTCACAAAAGAGACGGGCATTAAAGTTTATTACTCTACTTATGAGTCTAACGAAAGCATGTACGCTAAGTTAAAAACTCAAGGTACGGGTTATGACCTAGTTGTTCCTTCTACTTACTTCGTTTCTAAGATGCGTAAAGAAGGCATGCTTCAAGAGCTTGATAAAACCAAGCTAAGCCACTTTGCTGATTTGGATCCAAACTACTTGGATAAGCCATTTGACCCAAGTAACAACTACTCTATCCCATACATTTGGGGTGCGACGGGTATTGGTATCAACTCAGACATGCTAGACAAATCTTCAGTGAAAAACTGGGGCGACCTGTGGGATACACAGTGGGAAGGTCAGCTGATGATGATGGACGACTCTCGTGAGGTTTTCCATATCGCACTATCTAAATTGGGTTACTCTCCAAACACAACTAACCCTGAAGAGATCAAAGAAGCCTACGAAGAACTTCGTAAGCTAATGCCAAACGTATTGGTATTTAACTCAGATTTCCCAGCGAACCCTTACCTTGCAGGTGAAGTGTCTCTTGGTATGCTTTGGAATGGCTCTGCTTACATGGCACGCCAAGAAGGCGCAACGATTGACATTATCTGGCCAGAGAAAGGCGCTATCTTCTGGATGGACAGCCTAGCGATTCCATCAGGAGCTAAGAACATCGAAGCCGCACATAAGATGATCGATTTCCTTCTTCGCCCAGAGAACGCAGCGAAAATTGCTCTAGAGATCGGCTACCCGACTCCGGTGAAAACCGCTTACCCTCTTCTTCCAAAAGAATTTGCTGAAGACAAGAACGTTTTCCCACCACAATCAGTGATGGATAACGGCGTTTGGCAAGATGAAGTTGGCGAAGCGAGCGTCATTTATGACGAGTACTTCCAAAAACTTAAAGTAAACAACTAAGTTATTGTTAGTTAATCAGTTAAGTAAATAAAGCGGCGTAAGCCGCTTTATTTTTTTCAGATTCAGAAACTGATGTGCTTTATTAAAGACAAGGCTTAGGCCGTTAAAGAACCTTTCTCTGAACATAACAATTCCCCGACGAGTTTAGGCACCTCGATACTCGCCTTACCGTAACGTTTCTCTTCAAACTCACTTTCAACCGCGCTTGGTTCGAGGTTTATTTCGATAGTATGTGCACCATGCATTCTCGCATCATGAACAAAGCCTGCAGCGGGATAAACTACCCCTGAAGTTCCGATAGAGATAAACAGATCCGCTTCTTCCAGTGCTGAATAGATGTCACCCATTCTTAATGGCATCTCGCCAAACCACACAATATGAGGGCGCATTTGCGCTGGAATTTGACAGCAGTGACAAAGTTCACCGGTTTCGATGTCACCTTTATGTTCGATAACTTGATTCGATTCACTGCAACGTGCTTTTAAAAGTTCACCGTGCATGTGGATAATGTTGTTACTACCGCCTCTCTCGTGCAGGTTGTCGATGTTCTGAGTGATGATTGTTACTTTGCCATCAAGTTTGTCTTCAAGCTCTCCTAGGGCTTTGTGAGCGGCATTCGGCAAGATGCTCTCGCTTTGTAAGCCGTGACGACGTTTGTTATAGAAGGCTTGTACAAGGTCTGGATCTTTTACGAACCCTTCAGGTGTCGCGACATCTTCGATTTTATGGTTTTCCCATAGCCCGTCTTGTGCTCGGAATGTTTGTATCCCCGACTCCGCAGAGATGCCAGCGCCAGTAAGAATTACGATATTTCGATATGGGAAATGCATACAACGTCCTTTTCAATATGTCACTTTGTAACAGCTTAGCACTGTTCAAATTCCAACAATAGTTTTAGGGATTAGACCATAGTCTTAGGCAACTGAATTCATTGGCTATTTGTGACATAACTCGCTAGTCGTTTACTTAACTTTTCAATAAAACTCTCCGACTGACTTTCAATAAACACAAAAAAGCGGCCGAAGCCGCCTAGTATTGATTTAACTGATGTGTACTGAAGAGCTTAAAACTAATGGCAGTGCCCAGTGTTAATCTTCATTGATAGAAGAGATCTTATGGATTGAAAGATCTGCACCATTAAATTCGTCTTCTTCGCTTAAACGCAAGCCAGTCATTTTGCTCAATACACCATAAACAATGAGTGCACCAACTAGAGCCACGGTGATACCCGCCAACGTACCAACTACCTGAGAAGCAAAGCTCACGCCGCCTAGGCCCCAGAAAGCTTGTTGACCGAAGATACCAGCTGCAATGCCACCCCAAGCGCCACATACGCCGTGTAGAGGCCACACACCTAATACATCATCAATCTGTGTTTTGTTTTGCATGTACGTGAACAGGTAAACAAACAATGCGCCTGCCACGCCGCCAGTCACTAACGCGCCTAATGGGTGCATTAAGTCTGAACCTGCGCAAATGGCTACTAGACCAGCCAAAGGACCATTATGGATAAAGCCTGGGTCATTTTTACCTGCGACTAAAGCCGCTAGAATACCGCCGACCATTGCCATTAATGAATTCATCGCAACTAGACCGCTGATGCCATTGATAGCTTGAGCAGACATCACGTTGAAGCCAAACCAACCAACGCATAAGATCCACGAACCAAGCGCTAAGAAAGGAATGTTAGATGGCGCGAAGTTAGTGTGTTTGCCAGCACGGATACGGCCTTTACGCATGCCGAGGAAGTAAACTGCAACCAATGCAATCCAACCACCAACGCCGTGAACCACGACAGAACCCGCAAAGTCATGGAATCCATAACCAAATTGACCTTCTAGCCAATCTTGGAAGCCAAAGTTACCGTTCCAAATGATGCCTTCGAAAAATGGGTAGACAAAACCAACGGTAAATAACGTTGCAATTAGGATTGGATAGAAACGTGCACGCTCTGCGATACCACCAGAAACGATTGCAGGTATTGCTGCTGCGAAGGTCATTAAGAAAAAGAACTTAACCAATTCGTACCCATTACCTTGGGACAATGTTTCTGCATCAGCAAAAAAGTGAGCGCCGTAAGCCACCCAATAGCCGATAAAGAAGTAAGCGATGGCGGAGACACCAAAGTCGGAAAGGATCTTTACCAGCGCGTTGACTTGGTTCTTCTTTCGCACAGTACCGACTTCGAGAAAAGCAAAGCCAGCGTGCATCAAGAAGACCATGATCGCGCCGAGTAAGAGGAATAAAGTATCTGAACTTTGGGTAAGGGTTTGTACTGCACTATGAACTTGAGTCACCGTTTCACTCATTAAAGCATTCTCCTTTCGCTTTATCTGATTTGCACTGATATCGTGCGATTCAATATCGTAATTAATTAAAGACTCAACAGTGAACGCAAGATGTGTTCCAAGTGCGAAGGGTAATTTTCGTGCAACAGATTTTGTTTTTAAGTTACTGATTATTATTGACTAAATATTTAGGTGCACTTTTATGGATCTTGAAAATCGAAAAAATCACACCGACAATTGCACCAAATGAGGGAGTTGCACCATATTAAAGCGGTCAATAATTAGGTTCTGATCCAGAGAGTGGCTGCGACTATTTACGGTTCGAGAGACTTAAAACAAAAAGCCCAGTGAATCGATCACTGGGCTTTGCTTTTGAGCTTTAGCTAACGCACTGGCGTTACAGGTTTGGTCCTGTAGACGGGTTTTGCGGTAGATTTTGACTCAAACGCTGCATACCTTGATACATACGGATAAACCAAACCACAATCGCAACCCCACCGAACAACATGCCTACATACGGGATGTAGTAAGCGATGTCATCGATAATATGGTTTTGATACCAGTAATCGTTCACACCAATTAACACGCCATTAGAGGTCGCTACCGTTACGATAAGCACCACAAAGAACGTCAGGTTCAAGAAGAACGAGCGAATCAAGCCGTAGTAATGGGTATCCACTACTTCGCCGTCTTCACCTTTATCTAAACGATAGCCCGCGTAGATGATGGCAACCACACCAGAGAGAAGGCAAGTAAATGGCGTAAAGCAGCTTAGTATGTAAGCGACCCAAATACCTTTATGAGGTTTGTTCATTCTTATTCACCCCTTCCGTTTTCTCTGTTGTGGCATTTGCGCTTTGTTCAACGTCGTTTTTCTCTTGTTCCATCACTTCTTTGTACCAAAGGTCATGGTGCTCTTTAGCCCAAGTCTCATCAACTTCGCCTGTTACCATGCCTTCTAGAGCCCCTTCCATACCGAACAAGCCGATGTAGATGTGGAACACGAAACCACAGATAAGGATCAAAGCAGCCAACATGTGTACTAGGTTTGAAAGCTCCATATCTCGACGCGTTTGACCGAAGATTGGGAAGTCTAAAACCAAGCCACTGATCGCAGCCACACTACCCATAACAATCAATAGCCAGAACAGTGCTTTTTCACCCGCGTTCGAAAACTCTGCAGATGGATGAGAACCTTTATGTTTCCCGACCATACCACCTAGTTTCATGAACCACTGGATATCGACCATCTTGAAGATAGACTTACGCCACCACTTGATAAGAACAGCCATCAACAGCACATAGAAAATCGGGCCGATGTAGTTATGGTATTGCTTAGCCAGTAGAACAATGAAGCCCCATAGATCCGTTGGGATATAAGGTTTCAAGAAGTGTTTACCGTAAACCAACATCAAACCACTGAACGCCAGTGTTAAGAAGGTAAACGCCATGCTCCAGTGCAATGCACGATCAAGTCGAGACCAACGTTTGATCTTACGCCCTGTTCTTGGTGCACTTAGCATTAGCGGGCCAATCACAACGTACATCAAAGTCACAAAAGCAATACTGCCAAAGATAGCGACCGCACCGGCTGGTGACATCCACTTCTCTTTCAATATGTACCACGTTTGACCTGGAGTACTGATTAACACACCGTGCTCAGCCGATTGAGATGTGGTGTAACCTTCCTCACCATTTCTTACTTGTCGCCAAAAATCGGCACCAGCAAGCTGAGTGATTTCTCGTTGAGCAGAGCTCGATTGAGTTTGTGATGAGTTCGTCTCAGATGCATGACTCATAGGAGAAAGCATTGTTAGTGCTGCCAACATCGGCAGCACAACAAGGAAGAGACGCTTAAACATTGTAAGCATATGTCTCTCCTACTTAGCTCTTAGTCGCATCGTAAGAAAGGTCGTTGCCGTCTGTCCAACCTGCACCTTTCGCACCACGTTCAACTACACGCTGACGGAAAACATCAGAAACTTTCTCTGCGTCACCCGCTAGCAGTGCTTTAGTTGAACAAAGCGAAGCACACATTGGAAGCTTACCTTCAGCAATACGGTTCGCACCGTATTTCTGACGCTCTTCTATAGAACCTGGTTCTGTTTCAGGGCCGCCAGCACAGAAGGTACATTTGTCCATCTTACCGCGCTCACCAAATGCTTCCTGTTTAGGGAATTGAGGTGCGCCAAATGGGCAAGCAAACAAGCAGTAACCACAACCGATACACAGATCTTTATTGTGAAGTACGATGCCGTCTTCTGTATGTTCAAAACAGTCTGCAGGACAAACCGCCATACATGGCGCATCAGTACAGTGCATACACGCTACTGAGATAGAGTTTTCACCCGGTTCGCCATCGTTCAGTGTGACAACGCGACGACGTTGAATACCCCATTCCAGGGCATCATCATTTTCATTCTTACATGCAGTGACACAACCGTTACATTCGATACAACGCTTGGTGTCACAAAGAAATTTCATTCTAGCCATTTTAAGACTCCTTACGCTTTACGAATATTACAAAGGGTTACTTTCGTTTCCTGCATCAACGTGACAGGGTCGTAACCATAAGTGGTTGCTGTGTTAGCAGCTTCACCAATAACGTAAGGATCCGTGCCTTCTGGGTACTTAGAACGCAAATCTTCACCTTGGAACTTACCACCGAAGTGGAATGGGATGAACGCCAAGCCAGGTTTAACACGACGTGTTACCATCGCTTTCACCTTAATACGGCCCTTCTCTGCACCTTCAACCCAAACATCATCACCGTCTTTGAAGCCGATGTCGTTTGCGTCTTTCGGGTTCACTTCAACGAACATTTCTTGTTGAAGTTCAGCTAGCCATGGATTTGAACGAGTCTCTTCACCACCACCTTCGTACTCAACCAGACGACCAGAAGTCAGGATAATCGGGTATTCACCAGATTTGTCTTGCTCTTGAATCGACTTGTAAAGCGTAGGAACACGGAAGATAGCTTCTTTGTCATCCCACGTTGGGTAATCAGCAACTAGGTCACGACGTGGCGTGTAAAGAGGCTCACGGTGCAGTGGTACACGGTCTGGGAATGTCCAAACAATCGCACGTGCTTTCGCATTACCAAATGGGATACAACCGTGTTTAATTGCCACACGTTGGATACCACCTGAAACGTCAGTCTTCCAGTTTTTGCCTTCAGCAGACGCTTTCTCTTCTGCAGTTAGATCATCCCACCAACCCAGTTGTTTAAGTAGTTTGTCACTAAACTCTGGGTAACCGTCTTTGATCTCACAGCCTTTCGAGTAGCTGTCTTCAGCAAGTAGGCTTTGACCTTCAAACTCAACACCGAAACGAGTTCGGAAGTTACCACCACCTTCAGCAACCGTCTTAGACGTATCGTAAAGGATATGTGTACCAGGGTGTTTCATCTCTGGTGTGCCCCAACATGGCCAAGGTAGACCGTAAGTCTCGCCATTTGCTGGACCGCCTTCTGCTTCTAGAGACGTTTTGTGGAACGTATGCCAGTTCTGTTGGTGCTCTTTCAAGCGCTCAGGGCTTTGGCCTGTGTAACCAATCGTCCACATACCTTTGTTGAATTCACGTGTAATGTCTTCAATCAGTGGTTGGTTGTTCTCAACTCGAATATTTTTGAACAGCTGATCAGAGAAACCAAGCTTCTTAGAAAGCAGGTACATGATTTCGTGGTCAGGTTTAGATTCGAACAGAGGCTCAACGACTTTGTCACGCCACTGTAGAGAACGGTTTGACGCCGTTACACTGCCGTAGGTTTCAAATTGAGTCGTTGCTGGTAGCAGGTAAACGCCGTCGGTACGATCGTTCATTACCGCTGCTACCGTTGGGTATGGGTCAACAATAACCATCATATCCAGCTTCTGCATCGCCTTCTTCATCTCTGGACCACGAGTCTGAGAGTTCACCGCGTGACCCCAGTAGAACATCGCGCGGATGTTTTCGCGTTGACGAATCTTGTCTTTGTCTTCAAGTACGCCATCTACCCAACGAGATACAGGAATACCTGCACAGTTCATTGGTTTTTGACCAGCGTATGCGTTGTCGTCGAAACGGCCTTTTACCCAGTCAAAGTCGATATCCCAAACTTTTGACCAGTGACGCCAAGAACCTTCAGACAAGCCGTAGTAGCCTGGAAGTGTGTCAGAAAGTACGCCAAGGTCAGTCGCGCCCTGTACGTTATCGTGACCACGGAAGATGTTTGCACCGCCACCTGATTTACCGATGTTACCTAGCGCAAGCTCCAGTACACAGTAAGCGCGTGTGTTGTTGTTACCAGTCGTGTGCTGAGTACCACCCATACACCAAACGATACAACCCGGACGGTTTTCAGAAAGTAGTTTCGCTGTGTGGTATACGTCTTTTTCACTAACACCCGTTACACGTTCAACTTCTGCTGGGCTCCATTTCGCTACTTCTTCACGGATCTCGTCCATGCCGAATACACGTTGTTTAATGAACTCTTTGTCTTCCCATTGGTTTGCAAAGACGTGCCATAACACACCCCAGATAAACGCAACGTCAGAACCTGGACGAAGAGAAACGTAGTGATCTGATTTCGCAGCAGTACGCGTACGACGAGGATCCGCAACAACGATCTTACAGTTGTTCTTCTCTTTCGCGATAAGGATGTGCTGCATCGCTACTGGGTGAGCTTCTGCAGGGTTTGAACCAATGAACAGCATCGATTTACAGTTGTGCATGTCATTGAACGAGTTTGTCATCGCACCATAACCCCAAGTGTTTGCAACACCGGCAACTGTGGTTGAGTGACAAATACGCGCCTGGTGGTCAACGTTGTTGGTGCCCCAAAGCGACGCCATCTTACGGAATGCGTAAGCTTGCTCGTTACTGTGTTTTGCACTACCTAGGAAGTAAACCGAATCAGGGCCAGACTCTTTACGAAGTTCTAGCGCTTTGTTACCGATCTCTTCAATCGCTTGTTCCCAAGAAAGCTTCTTCCACTTACCGCCTTCCAATTTCATTGGGTACTTAAGACGACGTTCACCGTGGCCGTGCTCACGAAGTGCTGCACCTTTCGCACAGTGTCCACCAGCGTTGAATGGGTGATCGAATGCAGGCTCTTGACCCGTCCAAACACCGTTTTGAACTTCAGCGTAAATACCACAACCCACAGAACAGTGAGAACAGATAGTACGTTTCACTTCTGTTTTCGCTTCTGGATCGACTGATTTAGCCTGTGCTTTCTTCATCATGCCAGGTGCAAATAGACTTGCGCCTACCACTGCGCCACCAGCGGCTAATGAAGTATTTTTCATGAAGGCACGTCGAGACACACCTAGCTGATTGGTTTCTTTGCTCACACTATCGGAGCGTTTGACAAGTTTCATCCGTTATCTCCTAAAGCGTGTCGTAGTAATCGCGAATATGTTGCGTTTCACGATAGCCCGTCTTCTTCATGTCTTCTTTTGGCATTTCAACCGTTTCTGAAGCAGTCGCCACTTTCGTTGTACCAGCGACAACGGCACCAGCTACGGCTGCAGTCGTTAAGCCTTTGAGTAAGTCCCTACGGCTTGTGTTTATTTCTTTATTATCTTTCATCATTGCTTCCTTACCTTACGGTAGATCTTTTTGGAGGCTTAATGCCCCTCTATCGATATAATCGCGTACTGCTCGATTACTCGTAATCAGTGACGTTTTTCACATCAATCTTTAATTTATGCTTACTGCTTTTTGTATTCACGCTAAAACGCACTTGTTCTAACGTTAAGAATGCTTCACAAAGCTGAGCGGCCGATTTGTAGAAGTTCGCGCTTTCTGCCCCTTCAAGCTGACGCGTGAAAGAGTTAAACCAAGGGCCAAGGTGCTTATTGAATACCGCTTGTTGCAGCGCTTCTTCCTCAGCCGTTAGCATCGCCATCACTTCACAAAGCGCCGCGATGTGATCTTCTGGCTCTTTCACTTGCTCATCACGCTCAATGCCTAAAAGCTCTAGGTCATGACGAATCTCTGCCAATGGTTTTTCCATCATGGCGCCAGTTCTATGCCATGAACCAAATGGAACAATCTCTCCACGGCCAATGCCAATGAACAGATCTTGATATTCATCTTCTAACGCTTCGCGATTTGATTCCGTTGCCGCTTGTTGAATGGCAATCCAAGCTTTTTGCATTGCACTCTCAGACGCTTCAATGTCTAACGTCTTTAGGAAATCAATGACCTCTTCAGAAGGTGCGCTACGGAACAATGCAGAAAGAACCAAATAGATTTCAGTTCTTAGTGTCTGTTCTTGATCTAAATTAGTTTCCAATGCCAACTCCTAGTATTTCAATTGATTCAATGGGTCTTGAGCCATTGAGTCGAACATGTCCACTACACGACAGTCTTCACACATCGCAATACGATTAATCGCAGTTTCATCTGAAAAATGAGAGTGACCGCGTAACTTGTTCTGTAACATGTCAATCATAGACTGTGGAGCGAATGGCTTATGGCAACGTAAACATTCCGCTGCTTTCTCCTCATGAATCACAACTGCTTGTTGACGTTCTTCTTTCACCCAATTCATACGAGGCGTTAGAGTGAGAACATTCTCAGGACATGCCTTTTCACACAGACCACATTGAATACAGTCTTGTTCTACAAACTTAAGTGATGGAGAAGCACCGTCAGTATGAAGAGCACGTGTAGGACACACAGCCACACAACTCATACACAAAGTACAATCTTTGCTTTCACACGAAACCGTGCCGTATGGTGCATTCGAAGGAAGTTCAACGATATTCTCGACAGGAATGCGAGATGAAGACATAGCATCGAGTGCAGTGAATAGACGTTGACGTTTGTTGCCTTGAAGATCGCCAAGTGCAAGGTCGAAAGAATCAACGCACAGTGTTGGAGGCCCTTCACGTAGAGACTCTAAATACAGGATATCGATGGTTTCTTTTGGAACACCGATTTGGTCTAGTAGCTCTTGAGCAATCCCGACTTCGTTATTCAGAACACGAATGATCGTCTCTGGCATAAAACGAGAAGCAGCAAACAGAACCTGAGTCGCCCCATTCACTAGCGCTGCAAACCAAGTATCAATACCAATAGAAGGCAGTTCTTCAACCACGATTGGAATAACGTTATCTGGTAGTGCTTTTAGCGCCATTACATTGTAAGTCTCATGACGAGAGCTACAGATAAGTACGATTGGATCCAGACCGCCCGCATGTTCATAGTTAGCTAGCGTACGTTCAATGAACTTTTGAGTATCGTCAGGGCTTGGAAGCGCATAGGTAATCGCTTCGGTAGGACAGCTTGTTGCACAAGTTCCTACGCCTTGACATAGATAAGGGTTAATCTCGATCTTGTGACCTGTTTTGTCTGAGCCTTCACTTGATAGTGCGCCAGCAGGACAAGCGTCAACACAACGTTCACACCCTTTTACGCCACGAGAACTGTGCGCACAAAGGTCAGTGTCTAAACGGAAGAACTTAGGCTTATCAAATGTCCCCATTAGCGTTGGAATCTCTTCCAGTGCTTCGGCCAGTTTTGGATAGCCTCGGCCCACTGGGTAATAACCCGGTACAGGAACTTCTTCTGTCATGCAGCTATTCAGACATAGGTCTAGAACAACATCGAAACAATCGTGATTAATCGCGATTTTCGCCAAGTTGCTTGATGTGCCTTTACTCTCAATCACAACTTCAAACGTACCAAGGAAACCGGATACTTGAACCGAATTCGCGAAGTACAGTTCTGGGTTTTTGCCCTTTTCGCCGTCTGTCGACAATAAGGTTAAGCTCGTCAATTGAGGTAATTGAGCCGCAGCACTTTCAATGATCGCAGTTGGACCAATAATTAGCGTATTACCACCACTTTCATAACTTACTGTCGGTGGAATCAGATTTGTTAACTCAACTGTATTTTCAAATGCATACAGCCTTGCTTTAGCGTTATTTGAAGTTGCTTGTTCTAATAATTGTTTAAGCATTGCTCAGTTCCATCTTTGGACATGGATAATCTGTTCAACCTTCATTGTAGTAAGCGATAGAGAACTTGCTGAGTAATCCGTTAACAACTAACCCTTTAGCCAGTGTCCCGATCGTCAGACTATGAATTCGCCTATCTACAAAAAAGTTGATAATAAACGTTATTTAGCAAATGCCATGCCAATTTAATAACCCTTATATATCAGCAATTTAATCCTTTATAGCGTTTATTGTGCGTATAAAAAAACCGCTTGGGACATTTTGTCGCAAGCGGTTCATTGAGTATTTAGTCAAAATGTACCTATTCTTTGTGTGGTATATTTTGTCCCATCTCTTTCAAGTCATCTTCGTCTGATGTTGTAGCGTTATTACTTACCACTGTTCTTTTGTACAGTTGTTTTTCTTCTTCGGTTATTTCAGCACTTTCTGACGTTTCAAGTTCATTATCAGATACCTCAAAATCGCTTTCAGAATTTCCTAAAACTTCACCTTCATCCTTATTATCAATGACTTGCTCTTCTTCTGGTGCAGTTTCTTCTTCCGTTTTGTCTGTAACCCAATCACGCAAGGTTTCCGCAACCCCTTCAGAAAGAGACTTCAAATTACTGTAATCGTCGTCGTAATCATCTAAACCATCACGTACGTTAAACTCTTCCGATAGAAATAATTTACGTAGTGCCGCTTTTTTTACGCTTTCTGAGGCTTCTGACACCAATAATTGAGCAACAGACAAGTCTTCAGTCGTTTCTGATGCTATCTCCTGAGAGTCAATAGCTTGAGAATCGACAGCATGAGCATCTTCATTGTGTTCTGGAGACTCATTTTCTAAAGTCCCACGTTCTAGTGATTCCGATGTTTCTACGTCTATAGATGAAGCAGCAGAAGAAGCCTTTGAGGAAGTAAGCTCGGTATCCTCAAGTATTTGTTCCGCTTCAAGTGCTTTATCAGTCGATTCATCAAGCTTTCGTTGAGACCAACGGCTAAAAAAGTTAGTTGCCATTTGATCGACCCGCGCCTTTACGTTTTTTACGTCTTGCTTCTAGTAGTTCGCCATGACGACCGATGAATGCTTCCATCCAAGCCTGTACGGGCAAAGGAATGTCGTATGAAAGGACTTGATTGTCACCGTCCATGTATTGCCCTGCAACGGTTTGTGATGCTGTAAGTAACTGAATAACTGGCTTAACACCAGAATCGACATTATCCATCACTAAGAAAAGCTTAGGTTGCTGAGAGCTTAGGTTGAAACGATAGTCTGTACGCTCGTCTTTATGTAATTGGAGTAAACAAACGTCTTGGGCATCATCTTCTGGCGACAGTTCAAACCCCATCAATTCCCATTGCGTCGTTACCCAGATACCTGTTTTGATCTCTTTCTCTATTCTTTGGACACCGATTGGCCAAGCTGCTTCTGTTTTTTCATATTGTTCTTTGAATTCTTTTATCTCAGACATACTTCACCCAATTGATTTTCTTTGGTCTGAATGCACTTAGGACATTTTGTACTGTGCGCAATCATATACATCCCATAAAGCAATAAACACGCCAATACAGATTAACTACGAGAGCGTATCTATAGCGTTCGTTATCAAGTTGTCACTATAACGTTAGTCGATACTGGTTATTTCAGACAACTCCACTCGGTGAACTCTCATATTTTGCGCTATTTTAATCGAATGCTTCATGTTTTCCTGAATACCCGTTATTTTGGAATAAGATTTGCTTTAAGCATGAGTTAAAGAATCGATGAACAAGAACGGCATTAGACCCTCTTGTTACAACCCTATCTCATTAAGTAGGAAGTGATTGTGGTAAAACCAAACATAATAAAAACTAGCGAAAACCCACTTCAAACAATCGAAGTTGAAGTGTTTGATGAATATGGTGAGAAGCTAACCAAACAGATCGCTTGTGAACGCCCTCTTACCGTTATGTTGAACTGGAAAGAGATCGTAACGTTAATGACATTGGGCTCTCGTCCGGAGTCATTAGTATTGGGCTATTTGAAAAACCAAAGCTTCCTTTCCGACCCAGAAGCGGTTGAATCTATTATCATCGATTGGGAAACCAGCTCTGCAGCGGTTATCACCAAAGAAGATACAAGCCAACTTGAGCAAGCGCTTAAGAAGAAAACAGTAACCTCTGGCTGCGGTCAAGGTACCATGTATGGCAACGTGATGAAGCAGTTGGAAGATTACCAGGTGCCTCAAAACAAGATTAAGCAATCTGAAATCTACACAGCGCTTGAAGCGTTGACTCATTACAACGATACCTACAAGAAAGCAGGCGCGGTGCACGGTTGTGCTGTTTGCAAAGACGACCAAGTGTTGTCGTTTGTGGAGGATGTAGGCCGTCACAATGCCGTTGACACATTGGCTGGTGAGATGTGGCTTAACAAGGAGTCAGGTGAAGACAAAATCTTTTACACTACAGGTCGTTTGACTTCTGAGATGGTGATTAAGGTTGCGCAGATGGGTATCCCTGTTCTTCTATCACGTTCTGGCGTGACCCAAATGGGCTTAGATTTGGCGCAGAAGTTCGGTATCACCACGATTGCTCGTGCTAAAGGTCTACGCTTCCAAGTCTTCACGGGCGCAGACAAGATCGATTTTGATGTAAAGGGTGAGCAAGCGTCGTCAGAAGACTAGATCTCCCCCTGCTACGAGTGAATAAATAATGCCGTTCATTAAGGTTGATGAACGGCATTTTTATTTAAGTAGGGATAAGTCGTTGGTTCGCGAAACGATGATGCCCAATTTAAGTTAAGCGCATAAGGCTATTAATTCCGTTTCTTTACACAATTACATCTCCTTAACTTTCAATACGAAACCAATCTTGCTTTACGAGCCCCATAAGCTATTAGTTACATATCCATCATTTAAATGTATCTAATAACTATTAAACATTGATGGACATGAAACGTCATAGGCTAAAGGGAGTTAACCATGAACAATCCATCGGAACCTCAGAATCGTTTGCTGTCTCTTTCTATTCGCAGTAAGTTTATTTTAATCAACCTCACCCTGTTTATTTCTGTTTTTATCTATGCCATCTACGAGCAGTTCAGCTTAGACAAATTGGAATCATTGGAGATCGCTGCTACCGAAAACCTCAGAAGCTCAGTTGATTTATTAACGCTTAGGCGACATGAGAAAGACTTTTTGTCTCGCCACGATAAAAAATACGCAGAGCGTTTCGATAAAACCGCCGACACATTGAATCAAAGATTGGTGACGTTGAACCAAACCCTAACCTCGCATGAGCTTCAACTGACCAATCAAATGACCAAGATCTCCGATACTCTTCATCAGTACCAGAAACAGTTCCACCAGATCGTCAATCAAGTTAACGACATTGAACGCACAACCGCACCTTTGGGCTTTGTGGCAGCTCTCGATGGAAAAAGAACAGCGCTGAAATCGGCAATCGAATCAGAATCAAGTTTGGCACTAGAACTTGCGTTGTTAGAGCTGATCGAAAAAGACTTCCATTACCTCGCACATATTAATAACCAAACGAATGCGGCGTTAACCAATGCTCTTGTTGAGTTTGAACCCTACTCCCAAACCTCGATTGCGACTGAACAAGCTTATTCCGAATATAAGGCTGCAGTTGAAACTCTTTTGGTTGCTAACAGCAATCTAGGTTTGTCTGCAGAGTTGGGGCTTAGAGGGGCCTTACGTAGCAATGTTCACCAAACGGAACAAGCCATTGAAGAAGTGCAGAATGAGATAAGCCAAGCGATTACAGCGGCAGTTAGACACACACAGAATATGTTGCATCTGTTTGGCGCAGCTATCGTCGCTCTGCTTTCTCTGTTATTGGTGTTCATCGGTCGCAACATCCTGGGGCGTATTAAAGCGATAAACGTGATGATGGAGTCTATTGCTCATGGCGATGGTGACCTAACCGTTCGCATGAACGCAAAAGGCAATGACGAGCTCGCTCAACTTGCCCACTCGTTCGATACCTTCATCAATAAACTGCACGGCAACATCAAAGAGCTATCCGGCGTGATGACGGTGCTGACAGACAGTTCATGCAGCTCTGAAGAAGCGGCAGTTAAAAGCATGAGCAATGCAGAAAAACAAAAGCAGCAATCTGAATCGGTAGCGACGGCAGTCAACGAGTTAGTGATGACCAGTAATGAAGTGACGGCGAACATCGAAAATGCCGCAACCAATGCCGAGAAGATCAAAGAAAATGCCCATCAAGCGTTACAAAAGACACAATCAACCAACGACAGTATTAATGTCTTGGCAGAAAACATTGCAGAATCTCAGGATCTCATCGTTCAGCTTGAAGAACAGAGTCGTGAAATCAATCAGGTGGTCACTACCATTCAAGGTATTGCTGAGCAAACTAACCTATTAGCACTCAATGCTGCGATTGAAGCGGCGCGTGCTGGCGATCATGGGCGAGGTTTCGCTGTGGTTGCATCCGAAGTCCGAGAGCTTTCACTAATGACCAACGACTCAACCCATCAAATAGAATCCACGATTCATGGTTTAACCACTGGAATAGACAAGACCGTCGCCAAGATGACAGCGAGCTTAGAGCAAACTGAGCTGGTGAAAAGCCAAACCAAAGACGTGGTGAATGCGATAGAAGGCATACACTTCCAAGTTGGCGAGATGTTCGACTTAAACAGTCAGATCTCAACAGCGTCCGAAGAGCAATCGATGGTTTCAGTAGAGATTGACCGAAACATTACGGATATCGCTCATCTTGCCAGTGATACCTATACCGTGGTTTCTGGATCCGTGCGTTGTAGTGAACAAGTCTCGAGTGTGAGTGTGAAGCTAGAGAAGATTGTCGCGCAGTTTAAGTACTAGTGATTAGCGCAAACTAGTTAATTTATGTAGTATGAAAAAACAAAAGGCCTCTCTCTTATTGCTAAGATAGAGGCCTTTCTAATTTTGAATACGTACTAACGTGTTGCTACGTATTAACTCTCGCTACACGACATTAGCCGCGTGCTTTTAAGAATTCAGCGTAAGTACCGCGGAAATCGTTGATCTTGCCATCTTTGATTTCAAGGATACGAGTTGCTAGAGAGTCTACGAATACACGGTCGTGAGATACGAAGAACAATGTGCCTTTGTAGTTCTCAAGAGCCAAGTTAAGCGCTTCGATAGATTCCATATCCATGTGGTTCGTTGGTTCATCCATAAGAAGGATGTTTGGCTTGTGCATCATGATCTTGCCAAGAAGCATACGACCTTGCTCACCACCAGAGATAACCTTTACAGATTTCTTGATGTCGTCTTGGCCAAACAGCATACGACCTAGGAAGCCACGAACAACTTGCTCGTCTTCGCCTTCTTGGCGCCATTGGCTCATCCAATCAAACAGGTTCATGTCTGTCTCGAAATCGTGTGCGTGATCTTGAGCGTAGTAACCGATGTTTGAGTTTTCAGACCACTTGTACTCACCAGTGCGAGGTTCTAGTGCGCCAGCTAGTGTGTTAAGTAGTGTTGTTTTACCTACACCGTTTTCACCGATGATAGCAACACGCTCACCTACTTCGAAGATGGCATCGAACTTGTTGTAAAGATCTTCTTCAAAACCTTGAGATAGGTTTTCAACCACAAGTGCGTTACGGAATAGCTCTTTAGACTGTTCGAAACGGATGAATGGGTTTTGACGGCTAGACGCTTTAACTTCGTCTAGTTGAATCTTGTCGATTTGCTTAGCACGAGACGTTGCTTGCTTCGCTTTAGATGCGTTAGCAGAGAAACGAGAAACGAACGTTTGAAGTTCAGCAATTTGTGCTTTCTTCTTAGCGTTGTCAGACAGTAGACGTTCACGAGCTTGAGTCGCAGCCGTCATGTACTCATCGTAGTTACCTGGGAATAGACGAAGTTCGCCGTAATCAAGGTCAGCCATGTGTGTACAAACCGAGTTTAGGAAGTGACGGTCGTGCGAAATGATGATCATTGTGCAGTTACGTTGGTTTAGCGTATCTTCCAACCACTTGATGGTGTCCATGTCCAAGTTGTTCGTTGGTTCGTCAAGAAGCATGATATGCGGGTCTGCAAACAGTACTTGAGACAATAGAACACGAAGTTTCCAACCCGGTGCCACTTCGCTCATCAGACCGAAGTGCATTGACTCTTCAATACCTACAGCAAGAAGAAGCTCACCGGCTTTAGCTTCTGCCATGTAGCCGTCCATTTCAGCGAACTGAACTTCAAGGTCAGCCACCTTCATGCCGTCTTCTTCGCTCATTTCTGGCAAAGAGTAAATGCGGTCACGCTCTTGCTTAATAGCCCAAAGCTCTTTGTGACCCATGATAACCGTATCAATTACCGTGAATTCTTCGTAAGCAAATTGGTCTTGGTTTAGCTTAGCGACGCGCTCGTTTGGATCGTAGCTTACGTTACCAGAAGTCGGCTCTAGTTCACCCGATAGGATCTTCATGAACGTCGATTTACCACAGCCATTCGCGCCGATTAAACCGTAGCGGTTGCCTTCGCCGAACTTAACTGAAATATTTTCGAAAAGTGGCTTAGCGCCGAATTGTTGGGTGATATTTGCTGTGGAGATCAATGCCATTACCTTCTTAATGTGAAAAACGTCGCAACGTTACTTGTTCAGGGCTTTAACTGCAAGTATTGATTGCATTTACCCGCTATTAAGTGAGTGATAACCCAGCCAAATCATAGTTTGAGCTAACTCACACTTTTGATTTTCAATTTGCTGCCTAAAATCCGTCGATTTTCAGGGGAAACAAAATATCGAACAGCGACCTATAATGGGCGGTATATAACGTCCTAAATCATGCCAACCATTGAATATATCGTATGCTGATTGGTCGCAGTGAAACTAACCTGACCAAAGCAACAGCAGACATAGGCAAGACTAGCCTAATCCCTGACAATTTCATGACAAAATCGGTCGAAACAGGAATAAAGTACTCGCCCCCGATACCGGATTGGATTTCACAAAGTCAGATTAACTAACTATAGTAATCCTAACCTCATAATTCTAAGAGACTTTTATGCGTTCACTATCGCGCTTCTTAATCCTCACTTTGGCCATTCTCTCTTGGCCTAGTCATGCCAACTTGGAATATGACTTACAATCTCAGCCGCAGGTATCCGATTCTGCTGTTGCCCTTGATGAGCGAATTGATTCGTTACCCGACCCTCTATTTATGGAAGCGTCGGATAGACGTCAGGTCAACATTTTGCTTGCCGAAGTTCTGCGAGTCCAAAAGCAAGAGATCAAAACCTTCGAGCAACAGATAAAAGCTTACCGAGATAACAGCGACGTCGATCAATGGTTTGCCGTTCAAACCAGTTACGTCACTTTGAATAGCTTGAACGTGAGTAAGCAGCACCTGTTAGAACAGACAAACTCTGCAAACAAAGATCGCTTAACAGGTTTTGGCCCTTATGGTGTCACCCAATTTAAGCAAGAGTGGGAATTAACCAAGCTCAATATTGAGTATCTTGTTTACTTCCAAATTCGTAGCTTTAAAGCGCTTGTTAAAGACATCTTCATTTCGCCAGTGCCTGTGATTGGTGCATCGTTAAAAGTGCTATTCATCTACTTTGGTTTAGTGTGGTGGCTTGCCAACAGCACCCGTTTGATCGAGTTGTTTAGAATTAATTTTCTTGAAGCGAAAACGAACCCTCCTTTTTTAGTAAGGGTAATCTGGTATATCAGTCGCGCTGATCGTGCGATTGCTTGGCTCATTGCCATAACCCTTTCACTCAGGGTACTTTCGAGTATCCCTAGTCTACAGCATCTGATTTTCCTCGAGATCTTCACTTGGTGGATTCTAGGTGGTTCGATTGCCATCAGCTTTATTCTTGAACTGGCCTACCGCTTGGGTCGTACATCTAATAAAGAAGTGATAGCGCTTCGTCTATCGACTATTCGCCGTTATGTATGGAGCTTCATTGTTGCGGGTGTGACTCTGCAAATTTCGAGTATTACGTTAGGCAAAGGCACTATCTATAGTTGGATCTACAGCGCTCTGTTTTTCTGGTTTGTACTGGTTACCATTTCGGTACTCAGATTATGGCGAGCGAAAGTCTTTGATACTCTGCAACACATCTCCGATCGTCCCGTATGGGTGAATTGGGCGGTGAACCGAAAAGATACCTTCCTACTGAATATACTCGCGACAGCAATTGGCATCGTATGGTTGAGTGTTTACAACTTCCAACACCGCATCATGGCATTGCTATCCAATTACACGCTGTTTAGCCAAGCCTTGGCGTATCTGTTTAGAATCGAAGTGGCTAAGCAGTCTGATCTTGATAAAAATCAGCAAAACTTGGTTCGAATCAAAGGCGATCAAACCTATGAATACATTCTGCCGGGTAATATCGACAGCACGCTAATTGATTATGCGGGTGACGAAATTAAGCAACTGTCTCGCTACTTGATGTCGGACAGCCCTGCTATCTGTATTGTGTCAGGCGAACGTGGTGTTGGCGCGACGACGCTGCTTTATACTTTATTGCACAAAGTCTCTAACGCAGAGCCCGTTTATGTGAGCTGTCCTTATGCCGGTTACCAAGAACTTTTAGCGCATCTTGCCGTTAGTATTGGTTTGGAAGAAGAAGCCACTGAGATTCAGATCTTGGCGCATTTGCGTAAGAGCAATACGACTTACCTTATTGCGATTGATAACGCACAACGACTGGTGAAACCAATGGTCGGTGGCTTGTCTGATTTGATTCGTTTAACCAACCTTCTGCGTCGCTCTAAAAAGAACCACCGTGTCGTGATATCGATTGCCAAATCGAGCTGGCGGTTTGTTGATAGAGCGCGTGGCGAACGCCTGTTGTTTGACTTGGTGTGTTTCCTTCCTCGTTGGACAGAAAAACAAGTTGGTGAGCTTTTGAATAGCCGTATTAACAAGGAGCTTGAAAAGCCGTTGTCTTTTGATGGCTTAGTAGTCCCTAAACAGTGGGACCAAGATGATATGAGTGAAGAAGAACGTGCACGCCAAGGTTTCTATCGAATCTTGTGGCACTACTCTGATGGTAACCCTACCGTTGCGTTGCGTTTCTTCCGACTCTCTTTGAACCGAAATAAAGAGACAGATCAAGCCGTGGTGCGTTTGTTCCATGTTCCTGAAGCGCAGGAACTGGAGAATATGCCGAAACCGATGTTGGCTGTATTGCGCTCTATTGTGCAATTGGAAATCGCATCTCCGGAAGTTTTATCTGAATGTACACAACTGAGTACGGCAGAAATAACGGGGATTCTGCGTTACTTTGAAAGCCGTGGTTATATTGGTTGGCATGAAGAAAAGGCTCGGATTTCTGAGCACTGGTTCCGCCATATTACGAACGTTCTCGACCGTCAACATCTACTGGTGAAGTAAAATGAAGAAGTTATTTATCCTACTATTTGTTGGCTTGGCAAGTGCTGTCAGTTTCCCGACCTTTGCGACAGAAGAGTTAGCCAATGTAGAAAACATCTCAAAGATAGCTAGCCTTGTGCGCTGGAGCGGCGTGTTCTTCTCCATGATTGTTATTGCTGCAATGTGGTTATTGCTCAAGTTCATCAACTCGATGGTGACCAGTTTTGGTAGTCAGTTCGTGCAATATCGAATGTTGCTACAGAAATTGCAGTCGTTTACTCAGTTCTTTATTTACGTGAGCACCGGTCTTATCGTGTTCATGATGAGTTTTAGAATCAACGACCAAATACTGGCTTTGATTGGTGGTACCCTCGCTGTATCCGTTGGTTTTGCGCTTAAAGATTTGGCGGCATCATTCATCGCGGGTATTACGGTGATGATTGATAGACCGTTTCAAGTAGGTGACCGCGTCACGTTCGAAGGTAACTACGGGGACATTATCACTATTGGTTTGCGTTCTGTGCGTATGAGAACTTTGAATGACGACATCATTACCATCCCGAACAACAAGTTCTTAAATGAAGTGACGACGAGCGGTAACTATGGTGCATTGGATATGCAGGTCGTGATTCCGTTTTACGTAGGAATGGATGAAGACATCACCCTAGCCCGTGACTTGATTCAAGAAGCTGCGTCTTCAAGCCGTTACATCCACTTGCCTAAGCCTGTTACGGTTCTGGTTAAACAGACGATTACGGATAACTACCTGGCGATACAGTTAACTTGTAAGGCTTACGTCGTCGATACAGCTTATGAAAAGTTGTTTGAAACAGACATTACCTTGCGTGTGATGAAAGAGTTCAAAAAGCACAACATCAACCCACCGAAGATTTCAGTGGCAGCGCATTAATTGAAGCTGGTTTAAGGTTTACGTTCGGAGATTGTAATCCCCGAGATACCAATAAACGAAAACACCTCCGGACTTATCTCGAGTGCGGAGGTGTTTTTTTATTCGATTTGTCTGCGCTAAGAGTAAGCGCTGCTGGATTTATACCTTAAAGTATTTCAACTGTTCAGTAAGGTGCTCTGTTGTGTTGGCCATTTTCTGGCTGTCTTCTGCTAGCGATTGTGAGGCCTGAAGTACTTCGTTTGCAGCTAGGTGAATCCCAGTGACACTTTCACTCATTTCAGTTGCTACCGTACTTTGCTGTTCTGAAGCCGCTGCGATTTGTGCGACCATGTCATTGGCGTTGTGAAGCTCATTCACAATCACATCAAGTTGTTGGCGAGTCTCGTTAGATGCGACAACACTGTGGTCAACCTTCTCATTGCTGCTTTGCATTGCTTTGAAGGTGCGTTCCGCTTGTTGAGTCAGTTTTTCAATTGTGGATTGAACTTCGTTCGTTGAATTTTGAGTCCGGCTAGCAAGATTACGGACTTCATCCGCGACAACCGCGAACCCTCTTCCTTGCTCTCCTGCACGTGCCGCCTCTATTGCTGCGTTAAGTGCTAATAAGTTCGTTTGTTCTGATACATCACGAATGACGCTCACAACTTGACTTATCTCGCTTACACCGGATTGTAGGTCTCTTACCAATTCGTTAGCCGTAGAGATGTTCTCTGAAACTTGAGAGATGGTTTTAGAAGTGACCTGCATGTTGTCATCGTTTTGGTTGGCATGATCGACGACTTTATTGGTACTTGCCGCCGTGCTCTCTGCATTGACCGCGACATCTGAAATAGTGGCGCTCATTTCTGTCATCGCAGTAGACAATAATTCAAGCTGAGCATGTTGCGAGTTGACACTGGTCGCCGCCTCTTCACTCGCTTGAGCAATGTGACTTGCCATATTGCTCGATAGATCCGCAGATTCATTGGCGGTACGTAGTGTACTTTGCAGCTTATCAAGCATGGTGTCGATCTGTTGGCTCATATCACCCAGCTCATCTTTGCGCGTCATGTTCATACGTACACGAAGGTCGCCATCGGCAATCTTATGGGTGTTATCGATAAGCTTATTAAGAGGTACAAGGATGTTATTGGATATCGCGTAGCCCATTGCAAACAGTAGGCCAGACAACACAACCGCAACCATTCCTTCTTTAATCGCCAACGCGTAGAATGCATCTTGAATATCAGCGACCAATATTCCAGAACCTAACACCCAATTCCATTCAGGAAAAAGTTGTACGTACGATATCTTATCTTTTAACTCTCCATTCGGACTCTTCCATTGGTAGTCAAGAAAGCCTTTCTGTTGTGCAGTTTGAGAGATGGTCACCATCTCACGCCAGTGGTACTTGCCCGCACCGTCTCTTAAGTTACCCGCATTCTTGCCATTGAGTTCTGGCTTAAGGGGATGACTAATAATGTTGAGTTGTTGGTTTAAGATCCAAAAATAGTTGGTGCTGTCATAGCGAAGCGTCTCAATGGCTTGAAGTGCTTGTTTCTTTGCTGTCTCTTCGCCAAGGATATTTCGTTGGTCATAATAGTGTTGAGCTAAGCTTACTGCTGTTTCGACTTGAGCACTGAGTTTATCTTGCCGCTCTTCCAAGGAGCTAGCGCGCTGTTGCATTAGATTAAAAGTGGATGTCATTACCAAGAGAACAACCGATAGAATGACGATGGAGACGAGTTTTGATTTGATAGATAGGTTACTTAATTTCATAGCTGACTGACTTTATTATTTGTTTTGATTATGGATTTTCGGCCAAGGTATCAAAATTTCGTACAGTTCAGATGATATGCATCAAGATCGAAAGATATACACTGTGTTACATAAGCAAAAAGAGGTGCTCGTCAAATCAGCAGAGGTTGAGATCTCGCTTGCGATAGATTAGTAGTGCGGGATTTTCGTGCTTGGCCTGAAAGCTCAAGTAACAGCCCAAGCACTTAATGTAATTGTCGAGTGACAGCCGGTAAAATTAACTTAGAGATTCGACACCAATAATTGAGGTGTAGCTTTTTGTTGGAGGTAGATACTAAAGCGACTTCCCTTGCCTACCTCAGATTCAACTCGGATCTCGCCACCCGTTTGGCTCAAGATACTTTGAGAAACTGACAAACCTAGGCCTGTACCGTCTCTTTTGGTGGTATAGAAAGGCGAGAAAATGCGTTTCAGTTGCTCTTCCTTAATGCCGCAGCCTTCATCTTGAACATGAACGATAGCGCCATGAGACACGCCATTTTCAACCCAATCTTCACTCGAAATGGTTAACGTGCCCTGTCCGTCCATTGCATGAATCGCATTCATTTGTAGGTTAACCAGAATCTGCAGCAATTGGTTTCGGTTCACTTCTACGGAGGTTCTAGCATTCAATTGCGAGACATACACAATGCCTTTCTTCTTCGCGCCAGTCTTTACGAGCGTAATACTTTCATCCACAATTGGATTGATATGCTGCCACGTGATTTCGTCTTGTACGCCACCGTGCCGGCTGTATTGTAGTAGGCTTCGTGTAATATTTCGGATTCGGTCAATCTGCTCCATGATGGCGTGGACCTCTTCATCGACGCGGCCCACTTCATCACCGAGTTCAAACTTCATCAGTTCAACATTGCCAAGAATTACTGCCGTTGGGTTATTGATCTCATGAGCAATGCCTGCCGTGAGTTCACCGAGTGCTGCTAATTTTTCATTAACCACCAGCTTATCTCGGGCTTGATTGAGAAGCTTGATATGCAGTTCCAGTTCTTCAGTTTTCTCTTTCAAACTGGCGGTACGAGAGTGAACTTTACACTCGAGTTCTAACGCCGCTTGTTGAATCTCTTGATTACGTTCGTGCAGCAGATCTAGCATCTTGTCGAACTGTTTGGCGAGCAGAGTAAGCTCGTGTTGGTCATCTAAGCCTAACGTACCGATACGTTTGTCTTTACCCAATTGCACGAGCTTCACCACTTTATGAATTCTTTCAATTGGGTCGAAAAGATCCCGAGCACCACGGTGAACGATCAACCCAGAAGCAAGCAACAGCAACACAATGATAATGCTGATTTCGCCAAGGTTAGTCAGGTAAGTTTCGATGAGCGGCCATATTAGATAGCCGGTATACAGCATGCCGATTACGTTATTAAACTGGTCGTGGATCGGTTGGTAAGCCGTGATGTACCAAGCATCGTACACATACGCTCGATCTAGCCACTCTTTGCCTTCGTTCAGGACTTTTGAGTGAACCTCATGAGAAACTCGCGTACCTATTGCCCGCCCTACACTGTCTTCACTGCTTAAAGGAACGTTGGTGCTCACACGAAGATCATCAAGGAAGACCGTGACGGTACCGACATGACGATTAAAGTCTTCTCTTTGGGGATAGATAAGATTGCTGATTTGGTCGACAAGTTGAGTGCTGTTATTAAGCAAAATCCCGCCATCAAGAAAACCAATTACATTATCATTGCCATCTTTTACGGGCACAACGGTTCGACTTACCAATCCGCGGGTCTCAACTTCTTGGCCATTAAGCATCGGAACTTCCGCTTTTTTAGCAAGATCCCGATCGAGATGGTTGAGTTCGCTACGGCTTAAGACGCTGAAAAACGAAGACTTGTGAGTCAAATTTAGATATTCGAGTTTCTTTGCCATACTTTCGACACTGCGCCAGCGCAGAAAGTCGAGCTCATAGCGAGATTTGTTTTCAGAAACCCAACGCGTGAGATCCTTTTTAGAAATATCACTCGCGAGTTTGACGCGGAAATTATAAGACTCAGCAAACGCACGAACGTTGTATGCCTGCTGATTTTGAATCAAGTGAATACTGTTCTCTGCCACGTCTAAGCGCTCATCGACATCAATCAGTGCCCCCTGCCACGTGTAATGAACAGACCAATAGAGAGTGATAGCCACAAGTGCACACAAGGTCAAAATGATCGGAGCAGATGTTAGGAATAATAAGCGATAGCGAACCATGGTTTTGAACCGGAACGCCCACTTTGACCACCAATGGCGTCTAATCGGCATATTCAGAGCCTTCTGTGTTCCAATCTTTATATTTACGCTCTAGGGTTTTACGAGCGACGCCAAGATCTCTCGCAGCAGCCGATTTATTACCGTCATGGAAGCTCACAAGTTGTTCTATATGAGACTTCTCCACTTCTTTCAGTGTCCAAGTGTTTGGGTAACCCTCGGCAGCGTCTGCATTATTTAAGTTTGGTATTTCCGCACCATGTGACACCGTCACTGAAATGCTAGCCGGTACAGGATCGCCATTAATCTCGCGCCAATAGTGTGCTGGTGGCTTGTCTAAAAGAATGCATCGTTCGACTAAGTTTTTAAGTTCACGTATATTCCCCGGCCATTCGTATTCATTCATCGCCAAGATATCTTCATGTGCCCAATTGGGAACCGGCATGCCAAGTTCATTCGACAATAGACGAGTGAAATATGGAACAAGCTCAATCAAGTCTGATGGGCGCTCTCTTAGTGGCACAACATCAATCTTAAGTACATTGAGTCGGTAGAACAGATCGCGGCGAAAGTGCCCTTTATCAACCTCTTCCTGAAGATTTCTGTTGGTTGCTGCCACCACGCGTACATCAACGGCAATTTCCTTCTCGCTACCGACTGGACGAATCGTTCTTTGTTCTAACACACGTAACAACGCAGCTTGCATTGGCAGTGGCATTTCACCTATTTCATCAAGGAACAAGGTGCCACCACTTGCGACTCTGAACAGACCCTCACGGTTTTTCTTCGCACCAGTAAATGCGCCAGAGGTGTGTCCAAACAATTCACTTTCGAGAAGCTCCGGGGCAATCGCACCACAGTTGATTGGTACAAATGGTCCGGTGCGTTTGCTGGCTTCATGTACACCACGCGCAACCAACTCTTTACCCGTACCTGACTCACCTTCTATTAAAACTGATGCTCGAGACGGTGCAAATTGACTGATCAATAGTT
>NZ_JAUJED010000033.1:0-365 GCF_030442075.1 Vibrio sp. TMPB1044
TCTTGACGTTAGCAACAGAAGAAGCACCGGCTAACTCCGTGCCAGCAGCCGCGGTAATACGGAGGGTGCGAGCGTTAATCGGAATTACTGGGCGTAAAGCGCATGCAGGTGGTTCATTAAGTCAGATGTGAAAGCCCGGGGCTCAACCTCGGAACTGCATTTGAAACTGGTGAACTAGAGTGCTGTAGAGGGGGGTAGAATTTCAGGTGTAGCGGTGAAATGCGTAGAGATCTGAAGGAATACCAGTGGCGAAGGCGGCCCCCTGGACAGATACTGACACTCAGATGCGAAAGCGTGGGGAGCAAACAGGATTAGATACCCTGGTAGTCCACGCCGTAAACGATGTCTACTTGGAGGTTGTGGCC
>NZ_JAUJED010000034.1:0-369 GCF_030442075.1 Vibrio sp. TMPB1044
CGGTCGGAGAGACTTGAACTCTCACACCTCTCGGCGCCAGAACCTAAATCTGGTGCGTCTACCAATTCCGCCACGACCGCAGCAAATCTTTATAGTTATATCGACATTGGTGGTTCGAAATAACGTTGTCTTCTTGTTTCAAAGAAAAAGTGGTGGCTACTGCGGGATTTGAACCTGCGACCCCATCATTATGAGTGATGTGCTCTAACCAACTGAGCTAAGTAGCCATAATAAATCTAATAGATTCATTATTTGTTCTCTAATGAAAGAGAAATAATGGTGCGGTCGGAGAGACTTGAACTCTCACACCTCTCGGCGCCAGAACCTAAATCTGGTGCGTCTACCAATTCCGCCACGACCGCAGCAAAT
>NZ_JAUJED010000035.1:0-1426 GCF_030442075.1 Vibrio sp. TMPB1044
TGAACTGACCCCCAATAGTTGGACACCAATTATTGGGGGTCTTTTTATGTCCAAATATAGCCGAGAGCTAAAATGTATCATTGCTAAGCAATACTTAGATGGCACGTCATCTCTCTACTTAGCAAAACAATATTCAATTTCTTCAAGACAGATACGGTATTGGGCTCAAGTCTTTGCCATCCATGGTACTGATTCATTTTTACCAACTAACCATGTGGCTACTGCTCAGACAAAACGAAAAGCATTGAATTTAATGTGGACGAATGAATGGTCTCTCACGCACACTAGCGCAGTATTAAACCTCTCATCCCCTGGGATACTCTCAGTCTGGCTCAAACGATTTAATGAGCTCGGTATCAAAGGGCTCAAAATGCGCCAGAAAGGAAGACCCTCAATGAAACAGCAACCTCAACGTACCACTAAGCCTGATAATGAAATGACGCTTGAGGAGCTAAAAGAGGAGTTGGTTTACTTACGAACCGAGAATGCCGTTCTAAAAAAGTTGGAAGAGTTGGAGCAGGAAAAAAACCGTCGAACAAAGAAAAAGCGGTCATAGCTCTAACTCTTAAAGGCAAGTACCCGTTGAAGCACCTACTGCACACTCTACAGCTGGCAAAAAGTGTCTTTTATTATCAGGCTCAAACGAGCAAGTGCCCAAATAGCTACGAACGTGAGCTGCGGTTGATAAAGTCAATTTATCATGAGCATAAGGGCCGATACGGCTACCGCCGTATTCACTTGGAATTAAAAAATCAGGGGTTCGTGCTTAACCACAAAACGGTTCAAAGGCTTATGGCTCAGCTCAACCTTAAATCGACGGTCAGGATTAAAAAGTATCGTTCATACCGAGGAGAGTCTGGAACAGCTGCTCCCAACGTGCTTGAAAGAGATTTTAGTGCGACTCAACCCGACGAAAAGTGGGTAACTGATGTCACGGAGTTCAAAGTCAAAGAGCAGAAAGTATACTTGTCTCCCGTTGTCGACTTGTTTACTCAGGAAGTGGTTGCTTATAGAGTGGCCAAAAGTGCCTGCTTGCCGCTAGTCACGGATATGCTGACGGAAGCCATATCAAAGCTTAAACCCAACTCAAAGCCAATTATACATAGCGATCAAGGTTGGCAATATCGCCATCGACAGTATCAAAAAAAGGTAGCGGAGAGTGGGTTAACACAAAGCATGTCGAGAAAAGGTAACTGCTTGGATAATGCGGTTGCTGAAAACTTTTTTGCTTTACTCAAAACAGAGATGTATCACAACCAAAGCTTTGAAGATGCAGATGCTCTGATAGAGCAAATTAAAGAATACATCGAGTACTACAATACCAAACGTATAAAAGTGAAACTAAAAGGCCTGACTCCGATAGAATATCGAACTCAGGCCTTGAAAGCCGCTTAACAGAAATGTCCAACTTTACGGGGTCAGTTCA
>NZ_JAUJED010000036.1:0-2629 GCF_030442075.1 Vibrio sp. TMPB1044
GACGGTTAACAGCCTGCGAACCCGAAAATGAGGCGAGTGAAAGAAATCGGCGCATAAGAAAACAAGCCCTTATTCGAACTTATTCAAAGACAGAGAGATCAACGAGGAGGGAACGACAAGGCGCTAAGGCTCTTAGGACAGTCAGGGCCTAGCCCGCAGGGTGCCCCTTAAGGCAACATAAGAATCGTGATAAAGACACGTTTAAAGTGTTTGTCTTTACAAGGAAATGAGGCTCAGAACAGGTAACAAGACTCTTCAAGTGTCATGTTCATCAATGTTTGAAGTTAAGTCCGAGGTAGGCCCTATGACATCGCTTAAAGTCTATAACGAGCCTTTAGATAAGACATGTAGTACATATGTAATACATGTTTAATTCATTTTGTTGATCAACTCAATGAGATCTTCATCATCGATCTTGTCTCGATATAAAGCCAAGGCTCGGTACAGTTTTGCTGCAGACACATTTCTCTCTGTCTGCTCTTGCAGATTTGCTACCCAATCAGTTATCCGTTCTTTATCAGTCAGTGACATTCTAAGAGTCAGAGGAGGCACCTTATAAGATGTCGTCACTTTCTTTTTGACAGTCGTAATTCCAGTCGACTTACTTGAGCCTTCGTTCTTGTGAGTGGAGATAACTGTTATCGCTCCTCGTGTCTTTAACTTACTCATGTGTATTACCTATGTATTACATTAAATTTAAAAGAAACGCAGCGAGCTTTCGGTAATCGTTATTAACAAGAGAGCCCGATTTATAAAAGCGCACAGGAGAAGAAACGGCATTAGCTTGGCCGACATGCTCAGAACGACGGACAGATACTGGTAACAATTTATCTTGTACTACCTCCAATTCCTCATCAATGAACTCATTGATAATAGTGTTTCTTGAGTCGACCTCGTTCCTCAGGATCAGATAATTACCTTCATCCTCCTTAATTTCAGATACAGCTTCGAGTAAAGGGCTAATGCCGTCCAATGAAAATGCACCTGAATCAATAGGGATCAAAATAAGGTCTGAGGCCTGGATTGCGTTGAGAGTCGTTAGGGATAAGTTTGGTGGGGTATCAAGAAGAATGAAATCATAGGTATCACCTAACTTTGCCAATTGCTTCTCTAAAATTCGTTCACGATTAATCTTTGTCAGTGATGTTTCGATGACACGTGACAACTGAACATCAGCAGGAACAACATAGAGGTTTTCAATGGAGTTCCCATTAAGCTTTGCAGGTTGAATTAAATCGACAATGGACACAACTTTAGGCTTATCAAACAAAGCAGCAACCGTCTCTTCAAACTTAAAATCACGTTGTCCGGTTAACGTTTTGGAGCAGTTCCCTTGAGGATCAAGGTCAATGACTAACACTTTTCGTTTTCGTGTAAGCTCAGCTCCTAAATTGACAAGAGTCGTGGTTTTTCCAACGCCACCTTTTTGGTTCGCTGCGCTGATGATCTTTGTTTTCATAGTAGACACCTCATGTATTACATGTGTAATACACAATAATAACCGCACATAGCCCTGTCAATGTATTACATAGGTAATACACTTTTCATTAAAAGTTATCCATCCGTTACTAATCGATAATATCAAGGCTGTAAAAAACCTAAAGAAGATGGCACCAGCCGCGTTGAATTAAGTTATTAGGCTTCTCACCAACCAATACCTGTTGTTTAACCTAACCTCAAGACTAGAATCAAAGTCGAGTCCTAAAATTGAAAATATTGTGACTACGATGGGTACACGGTTTAAGCATTACAACGAACAACTAGCAAGTTACGTCACTTTGCTTTCTGCCATAGAGCCTTGCTATTTTCATGATAAGATACCCTCACCAATAAATAGTCCATGTGAACAATGTCAGAACATTCATACCATCAACTTCTTAAGTCGACCTTCGAAAACACTCTTCTTCACCTTTACTTCAAAGTAAACATTGCCAGTCACTTTGTTAAAGAAGAGCAACGAAACAAGATCATCATTGACTTCTTGAAGCCAAAAATCAAACAAGCTCGATATAGCATTATCAAGAAAAAGCTTAAAACGGTTTGTTTGATGAAGAATAAGTTTGGCTCAATCGAAAAACACTTAGAAAGCGTTTTATCTCAATATTCAGCGATAGAAAGTCAAAACGACGTTGATAAGCTTTATGCCTTGTTAGAACGCTTTGAGAAGAGCGGATTAGAAACAAAACTTATTGAAGAGACCCCTAAACAGGAAATGGACGTTGTTTATATCGACAGAGCACATATCGATAACTGCTTCGATAATGAAAACCGTCAGATTGCACCCATTTCGCTGTTTATACATACGAATGAATTAGACAGGTTCACTCAGTGCTTAGTCACCCAGCCTTATTTCACATTTGAGTTGTGCCAAACAAGTGAAGAGTTGAAGAACTATCACTATCAAGTTCACCCAATTAGCTAACACAACCAAATCTAAAAAGCAGGGCACTTCCAACCCATATCAAGATGTGTTTGACGCGATTTACCAAGTGGTACTACCAGCCTTTTCCTTTTATCATCACAATCTATCGATCGAAGACTCTCTTCGATATAGACTGCTTCTCTATTGATGACGGTAAATTGGTTGGGAAAGGGATACTTGCATTCGATAAAGCTCTCCTAGACGAGC
>NZ_JAUJED010000037.1:0-16767 GCF_030442075.1 Vibrio sp. TMPB1044
GGCGCTGGCTTTGGTGAATGGTTTCTTCACGAGCGAGTGGATCACATCATTATGTACACCACTTACGGGTCTGTGTTTCCAGCGTTGCGCTTTGTGACAACGGGGGAGGGAACGTTTAAGTGCTCAGGATTTTGTTTCGATGTGCGTTTTGGCGCTTAGGGGGTCACATGACAGTTCGTTCTACGGTATCCGCTGACATATCCATGTACGTGATTTGGGTGAATTCAACCGACTTTTACTCCACCGTAAAGGCCGTCAAGGTTCATGAGATTTTGGTGAATGAGTTTGGGTATACCGACTCGTTAATACTAGAGGAAGGCAACCGAGGGAAGGGGGTGAGTATCAGTGTGTGTGATAACACTACCACCATTAAGCAGATGCGAGAAGACTACGCCTACGCCAAGAAAACGGAAAGGACGATAGAAACCACCTCCGAGCATCGCGAGTCGGCAAAGGCTTTACTCTCTTCTCTGTATGACGACTGAAGCCTGCTTATTGTGTAACGTCATCAAACACTCATAAGAGAAGGTCATTAGTGTGTCTGGATTTTGTTTCGATATTCTAGCCGTTCGCGGCATTCAAACGGGTTGTGTTTTTCGACGAGCAACGCCTTGTTCGGCCCTGTACTAAGTGGTCAACGTTATCGAGTGTGTGAGCACGTTTAGGTTCTTTTATGACAAATATGAGCGCGTCGTCGGAGGGGGAGTCCTTGGTTGAGGGGGATGCGAACATTCGGTGTGCAATCATCCAATCAAGTAAACCGAGAAAAACGCTCGTCACGAGCAGGCATTAATATTGAGTGGCGCAAGTCGAGTAACCAGCAGGGCGCCCTTTTGGTGGGGAAGGGATCTTTCTAACTGGGCGACGTGCTTTGGGTTGAGGTACTGGCTTAGGCTGTCCTTTGGCATGTTGACGCGGCTTCCTTTAAACCGTCCCATTTGAGAACCCTCGCGCTAGGGAGGCTTCGCCGCTGCGCGCCCTTGCGCTACAGAACCTGCAACTGGGTACGGACAGTCAGACGCTCACCAAGACCGAAAGGAAATACCATGTCAGCACGTGTTCAATACTCAAATGTTTCGTTATTCACATTAGAAGAAAAGGGCATCCTTGACCAGGCCGCAAGTATTCTCAAATCCAAACTGTTTATTTCAGAACAAACACCATTAACCTCGCCTGAATTGGTGAAATCGTTCTGCCAAACGTCTTTGGCCGCTTGTGAGTCTGAAGTGTTTGGGATTATCTTCCTCGATAATCAACATCGAGTGTTGCGCACCAAAGAGATGTTCTACGGTACCGTTAATGCCGCTTCGGTCTATCCGCGTGAAGTCGTGAAAGCGTCGCTGGCCACGAACGCGAGTGCGGTTATTCTCTATCATAACCACCCAAGTGGCGACGCCACCCCAAGTCAAGCCGACCGACGCATTACCCGTCAACTGACGGATGCGTTGGCATTGGTTGATATCCGAGTACTGGACCACTTTGTGGTTTCATTTGAGTGTGTGGTGTCTTTTTCTGAGCGAGGCTGGATTTAAAAAAGCGGCTTATGGCCGCTGATTGAAATAGGGTAGGAGACTACCCTTCAACACATTTTTGGACAAAAGCACGTTAGAACAAAGACTCTAACGTAATGTACTAAGATTAGAAAAAGTATCTTGACGCCATAGTCTCTTGTTATAACTATTCTTGACGACTGTACACTTCATCAAACTCATTCTGGTTTAACGATAGCACTGAGATAGATTTGAGTAAGCCTTTTACACTGAGAATTATTAATACACTTGGTAGAACTGCATATGAGACTGAAAAGTGACAGATCATGGTCAATACTCCAACTGTCATTGAAGTAACACCAAGTAACGGTAACATTAGAAACAAACCAGATTTAACCAGTTTTGCTGTTACTCTAGGTATTCTTTGACCACATATACATACTAAAGTAGCAATCATATTCGCCACTAACGAGATGGCAAACATAAAGCCTGATACATCAAGAAAACTCGAAAAATTTTCTGGTTTCCCAACACTAAAAAGAGCCAAGAAAAAGGCAAAACTAGCAGCAAAACACCCAGAATGAATCCAAGTCATATAGCTCAAAAATCGTTTTGAATAGAAGAACTTCCTATAAAACTTTAAATGATAATCCACATTCTGCATATTGAACCTTACTGAATTGTAGCCGCGTTAAGTGGTGAGCAACGCTACCACCTAACCTAAAATATTGTGCCGTAAACACTAAAGCTGAATCAAACCGAAAATGCCAAGCGTTGGGAATCCGTCTTAAACGCTTGTATGCCATTTTCAGGCATAAAAAAAGCACCGCTATTGCGATGCTTAATATCTGAATTTATCTATGCTTTGGCAGGTCCGGCGAGACGTCCATAAGCAGATTTAGGAGCCTTTACCTTCAAAGCTTTACCAAACGATGATTTACTTTTAGAAGCGTGAGCTTGCATACGCTTGATAGCTTTATCTACGTTCACATCATTTGTTTTGTTTGCTGCTACAGTCAACATAATAGCCCCCTTAGTTTCCTTAACTATAACCGATCATCACTAAGTTGGAAAGCGGCTTAATCTTCATCTACTACAACACGTTTAAACAATGCATTATTCCTAGGGTCAAATGGATCACTTTCATCGAAACCCAACTCACGATAGTAGTTTAATAAGTCATCGTCATCAATTGGATCTTGGATACCAATCCAATCAGCCTCAATAGCAACAGCAAACAGCTCGGCACAGCGTGAAGCAATAGGAACGATATACCCTTTCAAAGGGTTTTCAACTTCACCACCCTGAATATAATTGATCTTAACAACCAATTTCCCTTCGCTGGCTTTTCCGATCATGAGACCGCAGAGCTCTTCACCGTGCCAAACAGCAAGCTCCACCCTAGCCATATGATCTCTACGATATTGGTCTCGTACCTGTCGCCAATCCCATCCTATCTGACGATTTACCGGTATATCCCATTCGTCTTGAGAACGGATAGCATCTTCCGTGATTTCAGTTAAATCAATATGACCAATAAAATCAGCCTCGAATTGCTCAAACTCATTTTGAGCTTGAGCCAACACAGCACGTCTAAGTTGTTGATATTTATTAGCAATGGCTTGGTTATTCATGCATTTATGTCTATCAATCATTAATTGAGATAGATAATATCACGTTTTTTGAGGCACTGGCATATAACGCTTATTAGACGAAAAATTGTTGTGTTTTATCCTTTGGTGATGCATTCATCTTTATATTAACTCAACTGACAATCAATACGTTGTGCCACATAAAGGGAAGTTAGATTACAAGATGTCGCCTAATAACAGGAATGATGAGTTATCAGCTCAATCGAATAAGTTTTAGTAGGATAAACGCACGCCCTCTTAATTGTGTAGAGTATTTGATCTAAGTGTTTTTGGGGCAAAGATTACTTAGAGTAAATTCACCAAATTGTGTGAACTAAATTGTGTAAATGAACACAAATTGATGTGTAGAAAGAAACCAACGTGGTGCAGAATTTTTATCCTAGTACTGATTTGACTTATTTTAGTGTTAAGGTAACGGTATGAAAAAGACCACGCCAACGCCACATGATGCGCTCTTTAAGCAGTTTCTCACTCATCCTGAAACCGCTAAGGACTTATTGGATATCCACTTACCTGCTGAGCTGCGTGAAATCTGTGATTTGACGACCTTAAAGCTCGAATCAGGCAGCTTTATAGAAGAAAACTTACGGCCTTATTATTCGGATGTCCTTTATTCTCTCACAACGTCTCAGGGGGAAGGGTACGTCTATGCGTTAATTGAGCACCAGAGTCGGCCAGATAAACACATGGCATTCAGACTGATACGTTATGCTATCGCTGCCATGCAACAGCATATTGAAGCGGGTCATGAGCACTTACCCCTGGTGATACCTTTGCAGTTTTACCATGGCCAAGTCTCGCCCTACCCATATGAAATGAATTGGTTAAAAGGGTTTGCTAACCCTAAGATGGCTAAGGCTCTCTATACTCAAGATTTTCCATTGGTCGATGTTACGGTCATCTCCGATGATGAGATAATGCAGCATCGCCGCATCGCGTTACTTGAGCTTGTACAAAAGCACGCAAGGCATCGTGATATCATGGATTTCTTTGAGCCTCTGGTCACATTGCTCTTAACCGATTACACTACAGATAAGCAAGTACAGTCATTGATGAGCTACCTACTCCAAGTGGGTGAAACGAATAACCTAGAAGCGTTAATTACGTCACTGGTCTCATCAGTACCGAAACACGAGGAAACACTTATGACTATTGCAGAACAATTGCGCCAACAAGGCGAGCAACGTGGCCGCCAAGAAGGGCGCCAAGAAGGTATACAATTAGGTGAGGAAAAAGGTCGCCAAGAAGCACTCAAGGAGATGGTGCGTAAGATGCTGCTTAATGGTCTAGATCAACAAACCATTATGGATGTCACGGGATTGAATACAGACGAACTAGCACAACTTTCTCATTAGCCGCTCAAGCATAAAGGGTTGTGTTGATAAAATCTGCCTGGAGACAAAGCTACATCGTTTATGGCTAACCGTGGGCTTCTAACTGGCATACCTATAGCTATAATTTTGTTCATAGTTTTGACATTTACTATCATTTCACCTATTTGAGCGTTGTAATATCTCAAACTCGCTTTAGCGCTTTTCCGCTTTATTTATTGAGTAACTCTCTTCCCAACGCCTTGCATTCTTTCGAGGTGCTCTCAATGAGGTAAAACCTTTCTTTTTCAGAACCTCATGGCGCAACAAAACTGACTTCCACACTCATGGTTTCGAGTATATCGACATGAACAGCTAAGTGTAGCTTTTGCTATGTTCTGCGTTTCTTTGCATCAATCTTTTTCACTTTTCACTCTCCCTGACCAAAAAGGTGGGGGCTAATTGAGTTAATGGCTAGACGGCGAATCGCCCTTTAGATTTATTGCTATATTTGACTTGAACCGCCTTCGAACGCTTACTTTTGAAAATTGAGTACGGACGGTTCTTTTTCTAACGCCAATCAACCTATAAAGTACGTATTAAACTTAAATATTGGGCGTTCTCCCTTCGGTTGGCTCATTCCGTCGCTTCACCCCTCTCGCGATAACTTATGGCACTGTTATCGAGCAAGCTCAATGTGACATTAAGTTCCTGCGAACAATCACCAACGCCTCCGCTACTGCGTAGCTGCGCATCGTCGTGCCTCCTTATTGCCTTTCACTGGCTTCAATTAAGGTCGAGTAAGGGCTTGTTTTCTTATGTGCCGATTTTCCTTTCGACTCGCATCACTGGATGGCGCTCGCAGACTGTTCACCATCCTCAATCAGAACCTTCTCTGCAAGGGTTAATAAACGCTGCGCGCCCCTGCAGAGAAGAACCCTGTTTGAGATCTGGACAGCCAAGCGGCTCCATAAAAGTGATACTCAAACAGAAAGGAAACTTGTCATGGCACAACAAAACTCAACCCCAACTCTCTCTACATTGACGCTCAGCGACCAGCGTTTCGGCGCTGGGCTCGAAAGCTCACCAAAAAATGATATCTCTTTACTGCCTATTCCTCAGCGTACAGAGGGAGAAGATCACGGCTTTTCTCTTACGCCGTGTAGCGACATTACCTTAGCTGAACTCAAAATCGCGGTATTTACTTCGCGTGATTCTAAGTTCTACCTATCCACTCAGGCTGAGGTTGAGGTTGAGAAGAGTATCTTGCACCACTTTAAAATAGGGGACTTAACTGACAATTTTATTGTGAAGGATGTATCAACCCCTTCGAGATCCCGCTTTTCGTTTCACCGTTGCCCGTTTTAATTACTGGGATGTTTTTGTATTAACGTCAGGAGTAAGTCATGAAATATCTCTCTCACTATATTCAAGCCAAACAAACGCAAGCATTTAATGAGGCGGGGGCGTTCTTTGCTTTTTCTAATAAGCAGTTCGATGGAGCAAAAAAAGAGGGCATGAAATATGCGTCGTTAGGTATGGGTTTAATTTGCCCTGTTGATAATGCGAAGCAATTAATGACCCGTTTAGATTCTATTGCTCAAGAAGGGATCGCCGAAGACATCGAAGAGAATGGTAAAAAAGCGATCATTCGCCGTGAGCTATTCAATCACGAGTGTTTCTACACCAATGACATTTGTGATTGTGTCGAAAAGCTCGAAGGGTATGGCATTTCTTACGATGAAGTGTATGAGGTGTTTAATCACATTCGTAAAACGGAAGACGTTTATTAAACGCTAAAAGTAAAGCGCCTTGATATTTGCTGTATCAAATATCAAGGCAAATTCAATTTAAATACAGGGGTAAATAAAATGAACATTATGAAGCCAAAGTCAAAATGCCAAGGGTAGCGAGTAAGCAAGAGACTATTTTCGTTTTAAGGTTCGTGTGCTCTTTTAAAAAGAAGTAACCAAAAAGAATATCGAAGATGAAGGCTCCCTGGAATAAAACCATGACTAAACTAAAAGCGCTAGTGTTAAGCACTTTTAAGAGAAAATAGTAGCTTGCCGTGCCGCAAGTGGCTGTTATTACGGCGTTAACTAGAACTTTTTTGATTAACCCATAATGAACTTTAAATAGTAAAGGCGTCAAAAGAGCGGTTCCAGAAAAACCGATGAAAAGGATAACGCTAGAGGGTAAGTACAACGTAAGTACTTTATCAAAACCAATGGCTAGAGTGAGAAAGATTGGGGCGAGCCACGCGTGCAGATTGTTTGAAAAAAGAAGATTCATGTTGTTACTTGTGCTGATGAGCAGTGAAGCGACAAGTATCAGTATAGTGCCCATCATTTGAAGGAACGTCAGTGTCTCATTTAAAAAGCTAACTCCGAACAGAGCACTCCAAATGATCTTTGTTTTAGAGATTATCGAGACAGCGCCTAATTCAATTGAAGTTCGAGCCCTAAAGGTCGAGTATGCAAACCCAAGCCATGAGAAAACACTGAATATACTTAAAAGCAACAGCTCCCAAAGTTCACTTGTATTGTCGAATTTTTTAGGGATTTGTTCGATTTCGAAGAGAACAAACAGCGCAGCTAGTAAACTGCATGTGATTTGATAGGCGAGTAAATATTCATTACATAAAGGGTTTTTCTTAAGAAAGACTCGTGAAATCCATTTGTCTAATGAACTTAAAGTCATAGCTAGAACTAAGATAGTGTATGAACTTATCATTGTTTCTCAATGTGAATTGAGCTCTTGCATTTTATAAGTTCAAATAACTTTTCGTTATTGTGGTTGCTCTTTTCTCCTTTAGTAATAGCAACGTGATTATAATCAGTTTCAATTTTAGCTATGACATTTAGAATGACGCTTTGAAGCATAAGTAATTCGAAAACCAATTTACTTAAAGGCGTTCCGGGAAACAACTCTTTCTTTTGAAACTCGCCCGGCCAGTGTGCCCATCCCCAATCTTCTGTGATGTATATCCCACCAGATTTTAGATAAGGGAATGATGTCAAAAAAGCGGCTTTTGTTGGTTCATATAAATGGCTGCAATCATCAATAATCAGGTTTACATTTTTTTTGGGGAAGTGTGATTCTAATATTTGAATGCTCTTGTCGGTATGCTTTTGCTTTACTCCACAATAAGGCTCTATTACAGAGTGTGCTGAAGGCCCCTTTGCTGGATGTTCTCGACGTTCGTCTATGCCTATGATGGAGTCAGGGGTGTAAATCTTATCGAGTAAAACGAGACTCGCCCCGTGATGTACCCCAAACTCAATAATGTTTTTTGGATTCAAAGGAGTACAGATTCGTGCCATTGATTGGGCGAATGAAGGGTCTTTAACTAGAACGAAATTATTTTCCGTCGTTTTCATTTTTGGACTCCCCTAAGAAACCAAATGAAATTCAACTTCGTCAATGGATAAGTGTTCTTCATTATGCCAGTGTATTTTATCTCAAGGGTCATTATAACTATTCATACTTAGTATAGGTCTGATAGTTTCCATAGCCTGCAATGCTACTGTATGTAAAGATTTGATATTAATTATCAATTAATTAATAATAAAATTGGCATTTTTATTTTATTATCCTCAGCTTGTTTTACTTTATTTATGTAGAGCAAGACTAAAGTTTTCTTTCGCTATTTATTATTACTAATAATGGTTCATCAAACTAGGATATGTCAATGGGAAATGTCATGGTGTTTTTTGCGGCCCTTGCATGGAGTACAGCAGGGTTATTTACCAGGATAATATCTACCGATTTTCCGACAACTTTATTTTGGAGATCGTTATTTGGCGGGATATGTGTGCTATTTATCTACTATTTGATTAGCACACCAATCAAGCGTCGCCGTATGTTGATATTTACCAAAGGTGAACTAATTATTGGAATTATTGTCACCGTAGGTATGCTTTGTTTTATAGCCTCTTTTTTTTATACAACAGTGGCGAATGTTTCTTTTGTATATGGGTTGATGCCATTATCGACCTTTGTTCTTTCTGTTATTTTCCTTAATGAAAAAATCAATAAAACCACGTTGTTTTGTTGCATCATATCTATGCTTGGTGTGGTATTTATTATGTGGGGAACCACGGATATCGACGACAAGTTAGGCTTATTATTAGCATTTGGGATGACGTTTTTTATGGCGTTGTTGACAATAATAGCAAAGTACTATCCAACGGCTGAAGTTGCCAAATCAACATACTTGTCTGCCTTTTTATGCGCACTGATTGTATATCCGTTTTCGAGTCATATTAATGGTTTTTCCAGTGACTATTATTGGTTAATTGCGTATGGAGTGACGAATGTTGGTTTAGGGTTCGGTGTCTATTTAATAGGAGCTTCTCGAACAACTGCTATGTCGGCAGCTTTAATAGGATTAGCTGAGATACCGTTAGGACCATTTTTAGTTTGGGCTTTTTATGCTGAGGAGGTGGGGTTACGCACGATCATAGGTGGCACAATTATAATGATGGCTGCAATAATGTACCTAGTTTCTAACAGATCCGTAAAAAGGGAGTTTGAATGACAGTGACCTCAAATACGGAATTGTTGACCTACCTAGTTTTTACCTTGTTATATGCGTTTATACCTGGTCCAGCGATGCTTTATAGTATTGCTCAAGCGGTGTCAGGAGGGAAGAAAGTAGGAATAATGGCCGCTTTTGGCCTTCATATAGGGGGGTATGTCCATGTTCTTTTAGCTGTATTAGGCTTGTCCTCTGTGCTTTTAACTAATCCTACTCTCTATTCCGTCATTCAAAAGCTAGGCGCTCTTTACCTTGTTTGGTTGGGATTTCAGCGTATTTATCTAACTAAAAAGGTACGGGTTACTTCTCGTGAAAGTCATATTACCTCCCCTAAACGAACGTTCATTGAGAGTGTGATTGTCGATGTCCTGAACCCTAAAGCTGCAATGTTTTATCTTGCTTTTTTGCCACAGTTTGTGAATGAATCAGGAAGTGTTGCTGTTTGGCTGCAGTTACTCATTTTGGGCGTTTTTACGAATTTAATGTTCAGCAGCGCTGATCTTTTTAGTGTTTTGATGGCGAGTCATCTACATGAAAGGTTTCAAGCAAGAAGTCACTGGGTTGATTTTTTCTCAAGGTGGTCTGGTAGTGTTTTTATACTGTTAGGTGTGATGGCCTTGGTAAACTCTTCGTAAAGTTAGGAGAGGGTTACTGTTTGGTGTTCATTTGGAAGTTTGGTACTGAAGACATAATCAGATCGCTAACCATTGGCATGCAATAACTAGGGATAAAAATTTCTGGTGTCGCGGTCGTAAGTTCTACAAGGATAGGTATGGAAATTGTGTATGAAGTCAATGTGACCGAAAAGCAGCATAAAGAAATAATGATGTTGCGGAATCAATCATTTCCAAAGCATCAAGTTGGGCGTTCCTACTTTAAACAACTCCCTCACCTTCGTGCGCTACAGTATGAAGGAGATGTGCTTGTCGGGTATCTCGGATTAGATTATCGGGTAATAAAAGTTGGGAATGAAGTACACAGGGTTTTGGGGATAGTCGACTTTTGTGTTGCTGAACATTATCGAGGTCAAGGTATTGGTACGTTGATGTTATCCGAGGTTTCCTTGTTTTGCGAAGGTAAGGGGGTAGACTTCATCATTCTTGTCTCAGAGCTGCAAAGTTTCTATTCAGCACGAGGGTATATTCAAGTTAAGGGAACCAATTCATGGTTAAGGCTTCATGAACACACGAATTATGGTGTTGCTGTTGAACATGTTGATGAGCTTTATATAAAGCCAATGAATGCAAAGAATTGGGGAGATGGCCATATTGACTGGCTTGGTTATATGTACTGACGACAAAGGACAACCAAACGTTTGAGAGTCTCAAGATACTTCGTCTAACCTTATGGCTTAATGTAAGGTGCCTAAGCTGTTTGTGTCCAAAAGCTTCTTAGAGTTCTCAAGCCGCATCATTCAGCACCTCATTTTTAAGCAAATCAATCTAATCGTAAGACCTGGACGGGATTCGGAAAAATTCCGTTTAAAAAGCGTAGAGACTCGCTGTTATTTTTAGGCTAAATAGTTTGGTAACCAGACTCGATGAGTTTGTCGCGTTTTAAAATTGAAGTGGTTATGTGGCTCTCACAAACTCTCATTGCGCTTGTTGAGTTAGGCTTTTTCTCACAGTGAGTGTTTATCGTTTGAAAGCGGTATTGTCTGTCGTTTAGCGGTGATTTCAGCTTTGTCATTAGCCGTTTGCTACAGTGTCAAGGCGAAATCGGTTTGTGAAGCAAGTCTTAACAAACTGCTCAAATGGATAAATAAACGCGTGGCATTGTCGGGATGGTTGGCTGAGGTGTTTAAGGTATGAATTTTAAGTTAAGTGGTGGGATTATTTGCCGCTTAGCAGAGCGATATGCTTCTTGGTGATATTAGAAAGCTTAAGGGTAAATAATGGACTATTTATTGTTTCTACTGATTTGTATTGTTGCTACTTTTTCACCCGGTCCCGCAGTACTTTTAGCTGTGAAAAACTCAGCCGTACATGGGCTAAGAAAAGCGATGTGGGGTATTGGAGGAAATGTTGCAGCTATGATTACAATGGCTTGCTTATCTGCTGCCGGTTTGGGTGTTGTCATTTCAGCATCTGAGCCGTTATACCATTCAGTGAAGATTCTTGGAGGCTTATACCTCATCTATATTGGTATCAAGACTTGGCGCTCAAGTACTCAGGTAGCATGTATGCAACCTAATACGTTAGATGGGGTAAGTCGACATAAGTTATTGGGTGAAGCGTATATTGTTGGAGTCACAAATCCAAAGGCAGTTATCTTCTATATGGCTCTATTCCCACAATTTATTGCCTTTGAACATTCTTTTGCAAAGCAGTTTGTTCTTTTGACTTTGACGTTTGCATTTCTCTCATTTGTAGCTCTTTCAATGTATGCAATAGCGGCTAACAAGTTAAGTGTTCTACTGATGAAAGAAAAAGTAAGTAAAGCGTTTAACAGAGCTACAGGCGGGATATTTATAGGGTTTGGGCTATCGTTAATTACGAGTAACAAAGCATGACTACTATTTCTAATGCAATAAATTGTAACTACAATCGTGATGACCAAGCGAATTTGTAGAGAAGAGCCTTTATATGACAGAATCTCATAAATCATGAGAGGTATAATCTCTTATCTTTAGCAATTTACGGATATTAATCTAGAGTGATGACTTTATCGAAGTGGTCTAAGTAAGAACTGTCGTGTGTCACAACTACCAACTTAGTTTGTGGTTCTAAGAGACTAAAAATTATCTCCCACAAACCTTGGCCTGTTTCACTGTCTAAGCCTGTTGTTGGTTCATCCAGTAGTAACAATTCAGGGGAATGAATATAGGCTCTAAGAAAACACAGCCTACGCTTTTCACCGCCACTGAGGTTCTGACCGTTACCTTGTAGTTCAGAATCTAATGTTAACCTAGATGATAGTCCTACTTTGTCTAGTTGACTTGTCAACCAATCAGTATCCATCTTTTTTCCAAGGGAAAGGTTTTCATAAACACTTCCCGAGAAAACAAAATTGTTTTGCTCTAGGTAGTTAGAAGAGAGGTGAGATACGGGCGTTGGTGTTAATAAACCTGCAAGAGTATCGAGTAAGATTGTTTTACCTTGTCCACTTCTACCTATAACGGCAACGGTATTTATATTTGGTTTCGCCAACTCTTCTAGGACCTGATTCAATACTTTGCTAACTTCAGTTAGCTTCTCTTCGTGATCTAAGATCCCTTTTAATGCTGAAAAATCTTCACGACTTTGGTCAAGTAACCTATATACATCTAATAAACCAGTAAAAGCCCTTGTTAAACTAGCAGATAAAAGCAGCGCAGTGACGAGCTGTCCAGCATCAGAGTGTTGTTCTGGAAACAAGTAGAATATGAACAAGGTGATAATGGAAAGCGATATTAAGCTGTGTGTCGCTATAGCGACACCATCAAATACGCTCCTACTGACCGCAAGAGATACAGTTGCTTGTCTATAATTTTCAAAGAATGGACCTAGACGTTTTTCAAAGAACCCTTCGACACGATTTGATTGGATCGTACGTATACCAGAAAACACACCAACAATTTGATCGAGTATTTCATCCTCTGCCTCATTAACTCGACTGATGTGAGGGCGTCTTAGCCTAATAATTAGAGTTTTAATCATTGTGGCTATCATTAGGACAAAAACTACAAGAGTAAAGGTCAACCATCCACTAAATAAAATAATCGCGCAACCCAAGGCAAACAACTCAATGGCTAAAGGTAAACCTCGAGAGACGCTCAGGTTTATGAACTGTTCATAAGATCCTAGACCTCGTTCAAACTTACTGGCTAATGAACCAATCTCTAAGCGTTTAAAATGACTAAAGGGTTTTCGTATTAACTGACTAAATAATGTGCGTGATTTAGTTTCGACGTTGAGTTGTATCTCCTGTTCAAAAAAATATGTAAAAAAAGGAGATATAATAATAGTCACTAATGTAGATAACAGTAGATAATTTAACAAACTCCCCAAGTCTTCCAACGTGGGGGATTGAGAGGTAATGTTAATTATCTGTCCGATTAAATAAGAAGGCAAAGCCAGATTTGCTTTAATTAAAAGCAAAACAGAAAAGAGTGAAAAATACTTTAGATAGGTAATTATCGGCATTACCTACGTCCCAGAGGGACGACTAGTTTCCCTTTATCTATAATGTTGAAACGCTCTAAACCGGGTATATATGTAGATGTAAGCCAGATTTTTTCCTGACTAAATGCGGTATGGACAAGTAAGTCATACTCTTTCTCTTTAACAGAACTTAATAGACTTCCGTAATGGTCCCTAAAATCCATTGAATCTTGTTTCAGGTTAGAGAAATCCATAAGAGGTAACCTGTCTAACTTTGAAAGATCTGTAATTTGACATAGCTTATCGTATTTATTTAGAAACTCGGTTACCTTAAGAGCACAATCAAGCTCGGCGTCGTCATAGTTTTCTATATTTTGAACGAGTTCTGAAAGTGCTCTTTCTATCGCATGGAATTCTGAATATGAAACCCCAGACGAGCGAAATGCCATAGGGCTAGCAGTAGAAGGCATTACACACGCACAAAAATAGGAATCGAATAGCGTAGTAGACATGATAAAAGAAACTTCATCAATATTGGGGAGAGAAAGCTGATATTTCTGCAACAGTTCTTTTGGTGGGATGATTCGATAGAATTCACCCGTATACTCAGAAAAACCTATGTACTGTTTATATAATTCGCTTAAACAATGGCGCTCGACAACTTCGTTAGCACCATGAAGCACTGTTTCCTCAAATGAAGATCCTGACGCCCAACCACTGTTGGATGTATATTTATTAAGAAAGCAATACGCATCATTTGGCTGAAGAGTTTCAATGTAAGAAGGATTAATTAAAGCTTCAGGTACAAGGTATTTTTCTAAGGATAAAATAGAGCGGTAGTTTGAGAATTTCAATAGATCATTGTCGTACTCCGTCAGAGTCTTTCCAAAGAGACATTGAGGGTGGCAGTTCTTTGATCTTAACCAGTCCTTTAACTGAACTACCTCAATATGAGAAGAAGTAAAATGATGCTTCAACATCATATGCTCAAAAGCTTCAAAATAAGCTCCTGTTACCGCCCAACTCCCTTTTCCAGAACCACTTGACAAGGGGCTGCCTGTTGAAGATGAAAGCTCCACAGTTGCTACCAGATTGTCTTCCGTAGTGTAAAGTGAGGAGTGAAGGTTGTGCTCTTTTAACCATAGTTTAATCGCCTCGACAGCTTGCCGACTAGTGAACTCACGTTCTATTGGATATAGACACATAGGACACTCCTCAAAAATTGAACTTAAGCTAATAAGAAGGCGAAGAAATCGCGCTCTTTGCTATTTTTTTTGGAACTCTGCTCTGAAAAGCAAAATTCAAGATTTGGACCCGTTGGACCGTTAATTTCTGAACGTTTGTTACCCATAATTTCTTCTCCTGAAAATAGTAATTTGTTTGACTGTAATTGAACTATTGACAGTCAAACAAATTTTACATAATTATTTAAAAATCTAATGTTTATTTATTGTTTATTTATTGTTTATTTATATTTTAATACGAGTGCTAACATTTAATTGTAGAAAGGGTGGAAATATATTTATAGCATCATTGCTAATTCTTTGCTTAGGTTGTGTTGTGGGTCGGACTTATATTGACTTGATAATATCTTTACTTCCGAGGATGTGGGTATTAATATTTTAATTATTAATAAATAATTAAAATATTTAATCCCATGCAAGAGTGTGTTTTATTTAAAGTAATATAATAGGGGAGTATATCGGACGTTACTTACCTAAGCGGATTTCCTAGTCTAAAACGGGAAAAAAGTTTACCTTAACGTATTTTTAACTTAAGAGAGTAACTAAGCTCAGCCACAAGGAGGTTAGCAACAATGGTTTATCAATGGGCAGTGTTTCGTCATCAGCGTCCTATTTTGGGGGCGGGGTGTGAATTGTTTGTTGTCATACTCGCTTTTTTATCAATAGCTTTACCTCTGATATATGAAGAAAGCTTATTGATGCTGGGAATATCTTCAGGACTTGCCATCATCTGCTTTATTCTATTTTTACTTTTTGCCCAAAGTGACAAGCTCCGAAGGTCTATGTCTAACTAGAAAAATGGTCTTCTTAAAGGAAGATAAGTCCCTGTTTTTGGGTATTTAAGCTCTGCGATTCCCCATACTTTTGGGTTCTAATTATTTTACTAATTGAGCAAAGCCGCTTGGTAGTTATGATACGACAGACTCGCTTGGTGATCACAGGGAACTAGCTACCGTGTCTAGCTCGGATCTGCCCCATTATTGGTTTCGCCAAGAAGCCTACGTTATAGGTCGAGTGAATTTTGACCAAATATAACTAATCTGACACCCAAAACTCACAAAGTACGAAAAATGGGGGTCATTGTGCTGTTCTTGACTCAAATGAACACGCTGATTTTTGCCCTGTAAATCGCTCTGAAATCGTTATAGACTTTTAAGACAGCATGGAATCATATCGCTTGATTAAGCGTCTAAAATCTTCGCTAAGTGCGTTTGACGTGCTTTAAGGGCTGTTTCTGATAGCAAACTCTCGGATTTTACATAATAGGAATAATGAACACCAATATTGTAAGCCCCGGATAGTAATGTTCCGTTTGACTGGTGCAGAACATTTAGTTGGTGTATTTATTGTCAATAAATACTTAGGGATAAGGAGTTCATATGGATATTGCGATACTAACTTTTGATGGATTTAATGAACTTGATTCATTTATAGCTCTGGGCATTTTGAACCGAATGAAAGAAATTGGTTGGAATGTTCAGATAACCAGTCCTACGGACTCTGTCACATCAATGAATGGTGTGACTATTTATTCTCAACAGCCTCTCGAGTTCGCCAACAATGCAGATGTGGTGTTATTTGGTAGTGGAAATTTAACACGTGATATTGCTCAAGACAGAAATATATTATCAAGGTTGAACCTTAACCCCGAGACTCAGTTAATTGGCGGTCAATGTTCGGGTGCATTACTAATGTCCGTACTTGGCTTGTTACATCAAGTGCCAGCTTGTACTGATTTAACAACGAAGCCTTGGGTTATTGAGTCGGGTGTAAGTGTTTTAGAACAAGCCTTTTTTGCTAAAGGCAACATAGCGACTTCAGGTGGTTGTTTGTCATCAACATATTTAGCAGCATGGGTGATTAGAAAGTTATCAGGTCGGATGCTCGCTGAGTCGGCAATTCATTATGTTGCCCCTGTTGGTGAAAAAGAAAAGACGGTTAAACATTGTATGTCAGTGATTGAGGCTGACTTTTAAAATGTTTTATCTACCCAGTTGAGATTTACCATAAGGGCACTCAATACGCACTTAAACATAAACCAATCTTTTTGCTAGTGCGATTTTACTCATCGCACTAGCTCTTCACAACTAGCTTTACCATACCTTTAGTTATCCATGAATTGCTAATTTAGGGAAGTCACTGGCAAACTTTTGTCCAGAACCATCACAGGTTGAATTTTTACCCGTAGCACTTTCAAGTTCGAAAGTGACCCAAACGGTTTAGCAATCTCGCCCTTCACACCCCTCCGCTCTTGTTAGGAGGGCTTTCTGTAGACAGAAGTTTGATTTGAAAGTATGAAGAGAATAGATATTTAATATACGCAAAGGGATGACGAAAGTAGATCAATCCCGACTTTAAGGTGATATTTATTCTATAGTTTTTATATAACATTGAAGAATCACACGGAAGTAATTTAGGTATGGTCAAGCTATCGTCATTCAGCCCTAAG
>NZ_JAUJED010000038.1:0-13398 GCF_030442075.1 Vibrio sp. TMPB1044
ATCCAGTAAGAAGACATGGGACTCTAGGTGGAGTGAGTCCCATGGACTTTGAACTAATCAACTAAACCCCTGTGTCTACTTTTTAGGGGCCATATCAATATCATATCTCGTATCTCGTATCTCGTATCTCGTATCTCGTATCTCAAGAACATAAAAAAGGCTTGGTCACTGACCAAGCCTTTTTAATACCATTCAGTTAACTTCTATCTCAATCGATAAAAGCCAGCTGATTACCAACCCGTGATTTCACGTAGGCCTTTGCCGATGTCAGCAAGAGACTTAACAGTCTTAACGCCTGCTGCTTCTAGTGCTGCGAATTTATCTTCAGCAGTACCTTTACCACCAGAGATGATTGCGCCTGCGTGGCCCATACGTTTACCCGGAGGAGCAGTAACACCAGCGATGTAAGATACAACTGGCTTAGTTACGTTTGCTTTGATGAACTCAGCCGCTTCTTCTTCCGCAGTACCACCGATTTCACCAATCATGACGATTGCTTCAGTTTCTGGGTCTTCTTGGAAAAGTTTTAGGATATCAATGAAGTTTGAACCTGGGATTGGGTCACCACCGATACCAACACATGTAGACTGACCAAAGCCTTCATCTGTTGTTTGCTTAACTGCTTCGTATGTCAGAGTACCTGAGCGAGATACGATACCGACTTTACCCTTCTTGTGGATATGACCAGGCATGATACCAATCTTACACTCGTCTGGAGTGATAAGACCTGGACAGTTAGGACCGATCATGCGAACGCCAGTTTCTTCTAGCTTCACTTTAACGTCGATCATATCTGTTGTAGGGATACCTTCAGTGATCGTTACGATCAGTTCGATACCTGCATCAATCGCTTCTAGGATTGCATCTTTACAGAAAGGAGCTGGCACGTAGATAACGGTTGCTGTTGCGCCAGTTACTTCTACTGCTTCACGTACTGTGTTGAATACTGGAAGGCCTAGGTGAGTCTGACCACCTTTACCAGGTGAAACACCACCAACCATTTGCGTACCGTATGCGATCGCTTGGTCTGAGTGGAATGTACCTTGACCGCCAGTGAAACCCTGACAGATTACTTTAGTGTCTTTGTTAATTAATACAGACATTATTTCGCCTCCGCAGCAGCAACAACTTTCTGAGCAGCATCTGTTAGAGATTCAGCTGCAATGATATCAACATCAGAATTAGCAAGTACTTCGCGACCTAGATCTGCGTTGGTACCTTCTAGACGAACAACTACAGGAACTGTTACGCCAACTTCTTTAACCGCACCGATAATACCTTCAGCGATCATGTCACAACGAACGATGCCACCGAAGATGTTTACTAGTACTGCTTTAACATTGTCATCAGAAAGGATGATCTTGAATGCTTCAGCTACACGTTCTTTTGTCGCGCCGCCGCCTACATCAAGGAAGTTTGCTGGTTTGCCGCCGTGTAGGTTTACGATATCCATCGTACCCATCGCAAGGCCTGCACCGTTAACCATACAGCCAACGTTGCCATCTAGTGCTACGTAGTTCAGTTCCCACTGTGCTGCGTGTGCTTCGCGCTCATCTTCTTGAGATGGATCGTGCATTTCACGTAGTTTTGGCTGACGGTACATCGCGTTTGAGTCGATGTTGATCTTGCCGTCTAGACAAAGTAGGTTGCCTTCGCCAGTAATTACAAGCGGGTTGATTTCTAGTAGAGCTAGGTCGTACTGAGAGAACATTTGGCCAAGACCCATGAAGATCTTAACGAACTGTTTAATTTGATCGCCAACTAGACCAAGTTTGAACGCAAGTTCACGGCCTTGGTAAGCTTGAGGGCCCACTAGAGGATCGATCGCTGATTGGTGAATCAACTCTGGAGTTTCTTCAGCGATTTTCTCAATGTCCACACCGCCTTCAGTTGACGCCATGAATACAATTTTGCGCGTTGCACGGTCAACAACAGCACCTAGGTAAAGTTCGTTAGCAATGTTCGATGCTTCTTCAACTAGGATCTTTGTTACAGGTTGACCATTAGCGTCTGTTTGGTAAGTCACTAGGTTTTTACCTAGCCACTTTTGTGCAAACTCTTTAACGCCTTCTTTCGTGTCATGTAGCTCTACGCCGCCCGCTTTACCGCGACCACCAGCGTGTACTTGACACTTAACGACTTTCTTGGCTGTACTGATACGACCTGCAGCTTCAAAAGCTTCTTGTGCAGTATCACATGCGAAACCTTCTGGTACAGGCAAACCGAATTCTGCAAACAGCTGTTTGGCTTGGTATTCATGCAAATTCATTTTGATATTCCGTTTATTTTCCCTTAAGGGATTATTATTTCCATAACGACACAGTTTCCTGTGTTACGTCTGTAGGGTCTTCTCAAATCAACTGCTGTCCATTTTCTAATGGCTTTGCAGTTCAAGTGAAGGCCAGACGTTGAGCAGCCTAGCCTTTGAAACTTTTTACGTCTAGCTAACTGGGCTAACTAGACGTTTTAGCGATACTAAACGTCTAATAGCAGACGTGCAGGATCTTCTAGTAGCTCTTTGATGGTCACTAGGAAGCCAACTGATTCACGGCCATCGATTAGACGGTGGTCGTAAGAAAGCGCTAGGTACATCATTGGTAGAATCTCTACCTTGCCGTCAACAGCCATTGGACGATCTTGGATTTTGTGCATACCCAGGATTGCCGCTTGAGGCGGGTTGATGATTGGCGTAGACATTAGAGAACCAAATACACCACCGTTTGTGATAGTGAAGTTACCGCCCATCAGCTCATCAACAGTTAGCTTGCCGTCACGGCCTTTGATTGCTAGCTCTTTGATGCCTTTTTCGATGTCAGCGAAACCTAGTGTGTCACAGTCTTTCAGTACTGGAGTTACTAGACCACGTGGCGTTGATACTGCCATGCTGATGTCGAAGTAGTTGTGGTAAACGATATCTGTACCGTCAATAGAAGCGTTCACTTCTGGGAAACGTTTTAGCGCTTCTGTTACTGCTTTCACATAGAAAGACATGAAGCCCAGACGCGTGTCGTGACGCTTCTCGAATTGGTCTTTGTACTGCTTACGAAGGTCCATGATTGGCTTCATGTTCACTTCGTTGAAAGTCGTCAGCATTGCTGTGCTGTTCTTCGCTTCTAGAAGACGGTTAGCCACTGTCTTACGTAGGCGAGTCATAGGTACGCGTTTTTGGCTACGAGCTGCTGCTGGCGCTTCAACTGCTGGTGCAGATGCTGCTGCCGGAGCCGCTTTCGCTGCTGCTAGGTGTGCGTCGATGTCTTCACGAGTAATACGACCACCAACACCAGTGCCTTTAACGTCAGCTGGTTGTAGGTTGTGCTCTGCAAGCAGGCGACGAACCGCAGGACTTAGTGCGTCGTTGCTCTCTTCGGTAAGAGCCGCTTTGTGGCGCTTATCAGGAGAAGCTTCTGTATCTTCAGTTGTATCTTTCGTTGGTTCACCAGCGACAGCACCCGGCTTGATTTTAGCCAGAAGCTGTTTAGAAAGTACCGTAGCACCCTCTTCTTCAATGATAGCTTCCAGAACACCCGCTTCAGGAGCCGGTACTTCTAGAACTACTTTATCTGTTTCGATATCTACAATGACTTCATCACGTGCAACCGCTTCGCCCGGTTTTTTGTGCCAAGTAGCAACTGTTGCATCAGCCACAGATTCAGGTAAATCTGGAACCAGAATTTCAATTGTCATGTGCGTATTTTCCTTTTACTTCTAGTTCTTAAGTAGGGTCAAAGCGTCGTCAACTAACGCTTTTTGTTGTTTCAAGTGTACCGACATATAGCCAACAGCTGGTGATGCTGATGCAGGACGACCTGCGTATTGAATATCAGCACCCACTGGGATAGCAGCTCGGAAATTATGTTGGCTACTGTACCAAGCACCTTGGTTTTGAGGCTCTTCTTGACACCAAACGTAATCGACTACATTCGTGTACTGTGCAATTGCAGCTCTCACGTCCTCGTAAGGGAACGGGTAAAGTTGCTCAATACGCACAATAGCGACATCGTCTTGCTCGTTCTTACGTCTTTGGTCAAGTAGGTCAAAGTAAACCTTACCTGAACAGAACACGACGCGTTTTACGTTCTCAGGAGCCAAATCATCAATTTCTGCGATAGCTGGTTGGAACGTACCTTCTGCCAAATCTTCCAGAGAAGAAGTACACAGAGGGTGACGAAGCAATGACTTAGGTGACATTACAATCAGAGGACGACGCATTGGTCGAACAACCTGACGACGAATCATGTGGTAAACCTGAGCCGGTGTTGAAGGAACAACAACCTGCATGTTTTGTTCAGCACATAACTGAAGGTAACGCTCAAGACGTGCAGAAGAGTGCTCTGGGCCTTGACCTTCATAACCGTGAGGAAGCAGCATAGTTAGACCACATAGACGTGCCCACTTTTGCTCACCTGACGAAATAAATTGGTCGATAACAACTTGTGCACCGTTTGCGAAGTCACCAAATTGTGCTTCCCAAAGGGTTAGACCGCTTGGCTCTGCTGTTGCGTAACCATACTCAAATGCCAGTACCGCTTCTTCAGACAATACCGAGTCAAACACTTGGAATGGCCCTTGCTTGTCATGAATGTTCGCAAGAGGAACATACGTGCTTGCATCTGATTGGTTGTGCAGTACTGAGTGACGGTGGAAGAACGTACCACGGCCAGAATCTTGGCCAGAGATACGAATACGCTTACCGTCATCAACCAGTGTTGCGTAAGCCAGAGTTTCAGCCATACCCCAATCGACTTGTTTCTCGCCATTCACCATGGCAGTACGATCGTTGTACAGTTTATTGACTCGGCTTTGCAGCTTATGGCTGTCTGGATATTGGCAAAGTTTGGTACCAAGCTCTTTCAGGCGCTCGATATCAATCTTGTTGTCCCATTCGATGTTCCAGTCGTGACCTAGGTAAGGAGACCAGTCCACAGAGTGAAGTGCCATTGGGCGCCACTCTTTAACCACAACTTCACCGTGATCAAGTGCATCACGATATTCGTTAACAAGTTGAGTTGCTGTATCAATACCAAACTCACCGCGTTCCATTAGCACGTCAGCGTAAAGCTTACGTGGCGTTGGGTGCTTCTTGATTTTTTGGTACATCAAAGGCTGTGTTGCATTCGGCTCATCGGCTTCGTTGTGACCGTGGCGACGGTAACAAACCAAATCAATAACAACATCACGCTTAAACGTATTACGGTAATCCAATGCAAGACGCGCAACGAACGCAACCGCTTCTGGATCATCAGAGTTAACGTGGAAAATCGGAGCCTGAACCATCTTCGCGATATCAGTACAGTACATCGTAGAACGAGTATCGCGCGGGTTAGATGTTGTAAAACCAACTTGGTTGTTTACAACGATACGAACCGTACCACCGACACAGAAACCACGAGCTTGAGACATGTTAAACGTCTCTTGCACTACACCCTGACCTGCGATAGCTGAGTCACCGTGGATAGTGATTGGAAGTACACGGCTACCGTCACTATCACCAAGGCGATCTTGACGTGCACGTACTGAACCGATAACTACCGGGTTTACGATTTCTAAGTGAGATGGGTTAAATGCAAGTGCTAAGTGAACGTTGCCGCCTGGCGTTGCGAAGTCCGCAGAGAAGCCTTGGTGGTATTTCACATCACCAGTACCCCACGTGTCATCGTGCTTGCCCGCAAATTCGTCAAATAGGTCTTGTGGTTTTTTACCAAGCACGTTGACCAACATGTTTAGACGACCACGGTGAGCCATACCAACAACAACTTCACGCATGCCTTGTCCACCAGCATGACGAATAATTTCTTTCGTCATTGGGATAAGCGCATCACCACCTTCCAACGAGAAGCGTTTCGCGCCTGGGAATTTCGCACCAAGATAGCGCTCAAGACCTTCAGCTGCAGTTAGCTCTTCTAGGAAAGCTTGCTTTTCTTCTTTGTTGAAAGAGGGTTGACCAGATACAGACTCTAAACGTTGTTGAATCCAACGTTTTTGCTCTGTATTTGTCATGTGCATGTATTCAGCACCAATAGAACCACAATAAGTCTGCTTTAGAGATTTGTATAAATCTTTAAGCACCATCGTCTCTTGGCCAATCGCGTAAGAGCCGACGTTAAACGTCTCATTGAGGTCATCTTCGGTAAGAGTGTGGAAAGAAGGATCCAGCTCTTCAACTGTATCTCTTTTCCATAAACCTAGGGGGTCTAGATTTGCTGATTGATGCCCTCGGAATCGATAAGCATTAATTAGTTGCAGAACCTTTACTTGTTTCGCATCGACATCTGGATCACTAACTTGGACACTGTAATGCTTTGTTTCTTGAGCGAGTCGACGGAAGTATTCACGAACACGAGAGTGTGGTTGTTCCACTGTCTCTGAAGCTTGCACAGGCAGTTCTTCAAAAACACTTCTCCATTCGTCACTTACCGAATCTGGGTCACTTAGATACAGTTCATAGAGTTCTTCTACGTACGTTGCATTGGCGCCAGCCAAGTGTGAAGACTCGAGCCATGCCTTCATCACGCCGTTGTGCATATTTTCCCTTAACCAGTAGTTTTCACGTTTGCTGCGGTCTATGCCGAGCTATTAAAAGGCCGCCCCAAAACTTCTAGGGCGGCAATTTTTATATAACTTAAACCGAACGATTCACCAACATGGTCTTGATGTGACCAATAGCTTTCGTCGGATTTAATCCCTTAGGACAAACACTTACACAATTCATGATGCCATGGCAACGAAAAACGCTAAATGCATCATCAAGATCGGACAAACGTTCGTCTGTCGCTGTATCTCGGCTATCAATTAGCCAACGGTACGCTGCAAGTAGGCCTGCTGGTCCGATGAATTTGTCAGGGTTCCACCAGAACGATGGGCAAGATGTAGTACAACATGCACACATGATACATTCGTACAATCCATCTAAGTGCGCGCGTTCATCAGGGCTTTGTAAGTTTTCACGTGCCGGTGGTACATTGCCATCAGACACTAAGAATGGCTTCACTTTCTCGTAGTTATCGTAGAACTGAGTCATGTCTACAATCAGGTCACGAACAACAGGTAGACCAGGCAGCGGACGAATCACAATCTTGTCTTGGCCAGAAAGCGCAGACAACGGAGTGATACACGCCAGACCATTTTTACCATTCATGTTCAAACCATCCGAACCACATACACCTTCACGGCATGAGCGACGGAATGAGATAGTTGGATCTTGCTCTTTCAACAGAATCAGCGCGTCCAAAAGCATCATGTCTGAACCTTCATCCACCTCTAGGGTGTATTCCTTCATATAAGGCTTCTGGTCGACATCTGGGTTGTAACGGTATAAAGAGAAATTCAGTTTCATGGTCATATCTCCTTAGTACGTACGTGCTTTTGGTGGGAACGCTTCACGATGGATAGGCTCCATGTTTACACCACGCTTAGTCATGCTCTCTGACTCTGGGTTGTAAAGTGAGTGGCATAGCCATTGCTCATCATCACGGTCAGGGAAATCGAATCGAGCGTGTGCGCCACGGCTCTCTGTACGGAAGTTTGCAGCAACAGCCGTTGCGAATGCCGTTTCCATCAAGTTTTCAAGCTCTAGACACTCGATACGTTGAGTGTTGAACTCTGTAGACTTATCAGATAGGTGTGCATTCTTCAGACGCTCGCGAATCGCTTTAAGCTCTTCTAGGCCTTCAGCCATTGCTTTGCCTTCACGGAATACTGAGAAGTTATTCTGCATACATTGTTGAAGATCTTTACGGATTTGCGCTGGATCTTCACCGTCAGTACTGTTTTCCCAACGGTTGTAACGCTCTAGAGAACGCTCGATGTCTGCTTCAGTTGCTGGTTTCGCTTCGTCTTGCTTCTTCAGAGTCTCACCTAGGTGTAGACCTGTTGCACGACCAAATACCACCAAATCAAGTAGTGAGTTACCACCTAGACGGTTGGCACCGTGTACTGATACTGATGCGATTTCGCCACAAGCAAATAGACCTTGGATTTCAACATCGGTGCCATCTTCAGTTTGCTTAATAGCTTGACCAGAAACTTGTGTTGGAACACCACCCATCATGTAGTGACATGTTGGGATTACTGGGATTGGCTCTTTTACTGGATCAACGTGAGCAAAGGTACGAGACAGTTCACATACACCAGGAAGACGAGATTCAAGTGTCTCTTTACCTAGGTGATCAAGCTTCAGCTTGATGTGTGGACCCCAAGGGCCATCGCAACCGCGACCTTCACGGATTTCAACCATCATTGAACGTGCAACAACATCACGACCCGCTAAGTCTTTAGCATTTGGTGCGTAACGTTCCATGAAGCGTTCGCCGTCTTTATTGAGAAGGTAACCACCTTCACCACGACAACCTTCCGTTACCAATACACCTGCGCCAGCGATACCCGTTGGGTGGAACTGCCACATTTCGATGTCTTGCATTGGAACGCCAGCACGAATCGCCATACCAACACCGTCACCAGTGTTAATGTGTGCGTTAGTTGTCGAAGCGTAGATACGACCAGCACCACCAGTAGCAAGGATTGTTGCCTTCGCTTTGAAGTAGCAAACTTCGCCAGTTTCCATACAAAGCGCGGTTGTACCTAAGATTGCACCATCTTCGTTCTTCACAAGATCCAGTGCATACCATTCAGAGAAAACCGTCGTTTTGTGTTTAATGTTTTGTTGGTAAAGCGTATGAAGCAGTGCGTGACCAGTACGGTCAGCTGCAGCTGCGGTGCGAGCCGCTTGCTCACCACCAAAGTTTTTAGATTGACCACCGAAAGGACGCTGGTAAATAGTACCGTTCTCAAAACGAGAGAAAGGTAGGCCCATTTTTTCAAGTTCGATTACCGACTCAGGACCGTTTTTACACATGTATTCGATAGCGTCTTGGTCGCCGATGTAATCAGAACCTTTTACTGTGTCATACATATGTTGTTCCCAATGGTCTTCATGCGCGTTACCAAGAGCAACAGTGATGCCGCCTTGCGCTGAAACCGTATGAGAACGAGTAGGGAAAACTTTAGAAAGCAATGCACAAGAAAGGCCTTGCTCAGAAATTTGCAGTGCGGCACGCATACCTGCACCACCAGCGCCGATAACTACGGCATCAAACTCACGAACAGGAATAGTCACTTACGCACCCCACAAAATAAACAGACCAGAGAAGAAATATCCAAGAAGAACTGCAACAACACCGACTTGAAGACCAACACGCAGTTTTGCGCATTTGATGTAGTCAGTTAGTACTTGCCATAGGCCGATCCACGCGTGAACCAAAACAGAAGTAAGCGCTAACATGGTGAAGACTTTAGTGAAGGTTCCACCAAAGAATTGCGTCCAAGATGCGTAAGAGATATCACCAGAGAAAGCACAGAAGCTAACTAGGTAAATAGTGTAAAGCGTCATAATGATGGCAGTTGCACGAATCAGTAGATAATCATGAACACCATTACGACCAAAAGTAGAAACGTTGTTTACCATACTAAGATCCCCGCTAGTAGAGACAATACCGCTGTTGCTGCGAATGCAACCTTAGCGCTCTTAGCGCCAGATTCCAGCTCTTCAAAGTGACCTAAGTCCATAAGAAGGTGACGAATACCACCAGCAATGTGGTAAGCCAAAGCGGTTAAAATGCCCCACAGAATAAACTTCACGAAGAAACCATCGACAATGTCGCTAGCTTCCATAAAGCCTACTGGGGATGAGAGGGAAATGGATAGTAACCAAAGCAAAATTCCAATCGCGACAAAAGTTATCACCCCAGACACACGGTGTAGGATGGAAGCTATTGCTGTGATTGGAAAGTGGATGGTCTGTAAATCTAAATTAACAGGTCTTGTCTTTCTTTCTTTCACGGGCTTGCTCACTCAGCTCCATTGAGCATTATGGTCATTAAATAACCTTATGATATTGTTATGGACAAAATTTGATTGCTAACCTTCAAAATTTAACATTAACTTAACAAATAACCGAAGTTGAGCCTTAGATAATTGTAAAATAATTGTTAACTGCTCGATTAAGAAAGACACCTCACATTTCTTCTTAGCCTTGCATTTATAAGGTTTTAACCAAACTTTTCAGCGCCACTATACGGCTGGCAACATTCTAATACAATTGATGTAACAAATAATGCTACACAGACCAGATTTTTAACGAATTTAATGTAAAAAACACTAACAAGTGCACACAAAGCTGTAGAAAAATTGACTTTCCCACGTAAGACCAGTAAAAAAATGGCACATAAACATCCTGGACGGATTAATAATAAACAAAGGAGATTGTTATGGCGGATAAGAAAGCTACCCTTCACATTGAAGGTCAAGCGCCAATCGAGCTGCCGATTACAGAAGGTGTACTTGGTACTCCAGTGATCGATGTTCGTACACTAGGTTCTAATGGTTTTTTCACTTTTGACCCTGGTTTTCTTGCCACTGCATCTTGTGAGTCTCAAATCACTTTTATTGACGGTGGAAAAGGTATTCTTTTACATCGTGGTTATCCAATTGACCAACTTGCCAATAACGCTGATTACTTAGAGGTATGTTACATACTTCTTTACGGTGAAGCCCCATCTCGAGCTGAATACGAAAAGTTCAAGACTACCGTGACACGTCACACTATGGTGCATGAGCAGATTGCTAGTTTCTTCCACGGCTTCCGTCGTGATGCTCACCCTATGGCTGTAATGTGTGGTGTTGTAGGCGCTCTAGCAGCGTTCTACCACGACTCACTTGATATCAACAACGATACACACCGTGAAATTGCGGCTTACCGCCTGATTTCAAAAATGCCGACACTGGCAGCAATGTGTTACAAATATTCAATCGGTCAGCCGTTTATCTACCCACGTAACGACCTAGGCTACGCTGAAAACTTCTTACACATGATGTTTGCAAACCCATGTGAAGAGTACGAAGTGAACCCTATCGTTGCTCGTGCAATGGATAAAATCTTTACTCTACACGCTGATCACGAACAAAACGCTTCAACGTCTACAGTTCGTCTTGCTGGTTCATCTGGTGCTAACCCGTTTGCGTGTATCGCAGCAGGCATCGCGTCACTTTGGGGCCCAGCTCACGGTGGTGCAAACGAAGCATGTCTACGTATGCTTGAAGAGATCGGTAGCGTAGATAACATCGAAGAGTATGTTGCAAAAGCGAAAGACAAAGATGACCCATTCCGTTTGATGGGCTTCGGTCACCGCGTTTACAAGAACTACGATCCACGTGCAACAGTAATGCGCGAAGCGTGTCACGAAGTACTTAAAGAGCTAAACATCCAAGATCCACTACTTGACGTAGCAATGGAACTTGAGCGTATCGCCCTATCTGATGAATACTTTGTGTCTAAGAAGCTATATCCGAACGTAGATTTCTACTCAGGTATCATTCTGAAAGCTATCGGCATTCCTGTATCAATGTTCACAGTAATCTTCGCGATGTCTCGTACTATCGGTTGGATTGCACACTGGAACGAAATGCACAGCGACCCAACGAACCGTATCGGTCGTCCTCGTCAGCTATACACTGGTGAAGAGCAACGTGACTTTAAAGCACTTCACGAACGTGAATAGTTGCGATTAAAGTACAATTGTTAAAAAGGGTTGATGCGAAAGCATCAACCCTTTTCTTTTATATGCTCGCTACTCTGTCATCCTCAAGAACAAAGAACGAGTGAGTTGGGGATCTCAGTCAACGAGGAGATAGCATTTGTTCTTAAACTGGGTTGTCGATATCGATAAATTCAACATCCAAGCCATGCTCTTCCGCTAACCATTCACCTAGCGCCTTCACACCGTAGCGTTCAGTGGCATGGTGGCCAGCAGCAAAATAATGAATGTCTTGCTCGCGTGCTGAGTAAGTTGTACGTTCTGAAATCTCACCAGAGATAAATGCATCAATACCTTGAGAAGCAGCTAGCTCAATGTAGCCTTGGCCACCACCAGTACACCAACCGACAGTCGTAATCGTTTTGTTTTGGTTTTCTGGAGCGATATGCAGTGGTTTGCGATTCAGAGCTTGGTCAATTTTTACGGCAAACTCTTCACCTGTCATTGGTGTTTTTAGTTTGCCAAACATAGCAACCGATTGTGGGTGCCCTTCCAAACCGCCTTCGACTTCAATCTCAAGTAACTCGGCCAGTTTCGCGTTATTACCAAGCTCAGGGTGGATATCAAGAGGAAGGTGGTAACCTAACAGATTGATATCGTTTTTGATCAATGTGCGAATACGCTTACCTTTCATCCCGCGAATGGCTTCTGGCTCACCTTTCCAAAAGAACCCATGATGAACTAACAAAGCATCAGCCTTTAGCTCGACTGCTTTATTAATCAAAGCCTGAGAAGCCGTCACGCCAGTAATGATGCGTTTTACTTCAGCATTGCCTTCAACTTGAAGACCGTTTGGACAGTAATCTTTAATCTGCTGTGGCTGCAGTTTTTCGTTAAGTAGCTTTTCTAATTGTAAGTTATTCATTTTTATTTCCAGCTTACCTTTATAATAACGTCGTTATATCAATTTACGGGTAGAATGTCGAAAGCCCTGCCCTCTGTTTATTAAGAACAGATGACTAAAGTTTACGAGGAACCGATGACTGAACTGCAACGTTTTTACCAATGGATGATTGGCTCACCGCCGCTACTGGAAATTAAGCCACCCATTTCTGATCTCGGGGTATTCTCTAGCCACCATGCCATCGACTCATCACATACTTATGATGGTAATCCTAGATTAGGTTTCCTCTATCAACATCTATGCGAACAAGTGATCACTGCCTCACCGAATTACTCGATTAAGCACGATGAGATTCAGATCAATGTGGAAGGCAGAACTCTCGGTGCAATCGACTTTATTCTTGAAGAAGGGAGCAACCAAAAGCTGGAACATTGGGAAGTGGCGATTAAGTTTTACCTGCTCCACGAACAGACATGGTTTGGACCCAACTCTCACGACCAATTGGATAAGAAACTCGACAGAATGCTCAGCCACCAGTTGGCAATGTCCTCTTCTGCAGCGTTTATTGAGCAATATCCAGAGATCAATGTCGACTCAAAGCACTTACTTATGCAAGGTCGTCTATACACCAACCCATTCTTAGATCAAAAAGTACCTACTGAATGTTTGGGTTACGACATTAACCCAAGCCAAGTAAACGGTTTTTGGTGCTATCAAGACCAAGCTCATCTAATCACTGAAGCGCTCTACCCTCTCACCAAAGAACAATGGGCGGCCGGGACGGATGATTTCAACAGTCAGCCTATCACCGAGTTTGGTGATCGCTTCGTCCATGGGCAAACCAAGTCGGGGCAATTCTGGTTTGTGATGCCACAAAGTTGGCCACACGGCTAATCCATTCAACCATTGAGTTGACTTAGTCTTAGCCACTTACTTACTTACTTACTTACTTACTTACTTACTTAC
>NZ_JAUJED010000038.1:13643-58407 GCF_030442075.1 Vibrio sp. TMPB1044
TATGAATCGTATTGGATTATAGGCCAGCGGCTGCAAATACTTGGTTAACAATCTCTTGAGCTTCTGCTTCAATTGCTTTTAGGTGCTCTTCACCTTTAAAGCTTTCACAGTAGATCTTGTAGATGTCTTCCGTGCCTGATGGACGAGCTGCAAACCAACCGTTTTCAGTTGTCACTTTCAGGCCACCAATCGCAGCGCCATTACCTGGTGCATGTGTTAAGCGAGCAGTAATCGTATCACCAGCGAGTGTTTCAGCAGAAACCATCTCTGGAGACAGCTTCTTCAGCACATCTTTTTGCGCACCATTTGCCACCGCTTGAATACGGTTGTACTTAGATTCGCCGTGTTTAGCAGCAAGCTCTTCGTAGTATTCTTGTGGATTCTTACCCGTTACCGCAGTGATCTCAGCCGCAAGTAGGCAAAGAATTAGACCATCTTTATCTGTTGACCAAGGCGTCCCGTCTTTACGTAAGAAAGACGCACCCGCACTCTCTTCACCGCCGAAACCAAACTGACCGTTGTACAAGCCATCAACGAACCATTTGAAACCAACTGGCACTTCACAAAGTTCGCGACCTAGGTCAGCAACAACGCGGTCAATCAATGCGCTTGATACTAGTGTTTTACCAACAGCAACGTCTTTACCCCAACCTTCGCGGTTGCGGTATAGGTAGTCGATACAAACTGCTAGGAAGTGGTTTGGATTCATTAGGCCTTTTGGCGTAACAATGCCGTGGCGATCGTAATCAGGGTCGTTACCAAACGCCAGTGCATACTCGTCTTTAAGAGCCAGTAAGCCAGCCATCGCGTATGGAGAGGAACAGTCCATACGAACCACACCGTCTTTATCTAAAGACATGAACTGGAAAGATGGGTCAACCGCTTCACTTACCAAAGTAAGATCTAGGTTGTACGCTTTACCAATTTGACGCCAGTAATCGATACCGCTGCCACCCAGTGGATCAACACCAATTTTGATGTTTGCTTTCTGGATCGCTTCCATATCCACGACGTTAATCAAATCAGCGACGTATGGCGCAACTAAGTCGACTTCTTTTACTAGATCAGACTGTTTAGCTTGTGCGATAGGAGTACGCTTAACACCTTGCATTTGCTCAGCAATAATCACGTTCGCACGGTCTTCAATCGCTTGAGTAAGTTCAGCTTCAGCCGGGCCACCGTGCGTCGGGTTGTATTTGATACCGCCGTCTTGAGGTGGGTTATGCGAAGGCGTGATAACAATGCCGTCGGCTTTTTTGTCATTCACTAGGTTGTGAGTAAGAATCGCGTGCGAGATACCAGGTGTTGGAGTAAAGCCATTGTTTTCTTGAATAATAACTTCAACACCGTTCGCTACAAGCACTTCGATAACCGTAGAGAACGCAGGCTCAGACAGAGCGTGAGTATCTTTACCTAAGAAAAGAGGGCCAGTTGTACCTTGTTCGGCACGAACCTCAGCAACCGCTTGTGCAATCGCTAGAATGTGGTTTTCGTTAAATGTTGATTTGTCTGCTGTACCGCGGTGACCTGAAGTACCGAAAAGTACTTTGTGATCTGGGTTAGTAGCATCCGGTTGCTGTAAGAAATAGTTCGCAACTAAAGCCGGGATATTATGAAGATCTTCCTGCTGAGCTTTCTGCCCAGCACGAGGGTGCATAGCCATTTTTCGACATCCTTATATATAAAATTTAAAAACAAAAAAACCTCATAATATCTTCTTATCCATGGATATTATGAGGTTTAAATCAGATTTCGTTAAATTGAACCTGTTACTTTTTCTATCAATTCTGCTTGGAAATTCATGCGGCTCATAAGCTGCTCAACCATCTGTCTTTTTCGGCTTGTATTGTTATTAGTAATAACCCAAAAAGGACTTTGTGGAATAGCTTTAGGCTTCGTCGTGTTGCCGTTTGCTAGCAACGTAGCTTCATTGTCTGCAAAGTAAACGCGCTTACGGCCTTTTACTTGAGTTGCTTCTGAAAAGCTTAAAGGGTCGATTTTATGCAGTGTTGATAACACAAGCATGAAGCGATCAATGGCTTTCTTTAGTGATGCAAACTCATCTGATATTAGTAGTGAGCGCATTTCTTTAACGCCATCGAACTTCTCTGGAGTAAAGCCTACCTCTTTGCTAACAACGATACCTTTAGGCTCGACGATCTCTTCGATCGGAGCCATGCCTTGGCTATCAACCTGTAACAAGCGGCGCAGAATATCTGAAGCGCTTTCGCCAATACGTTCTGTCTGACCCGCAATAAAACGGTATAGGTCCTCATCAACCTCAATTGTTTTCATTCGCTTTTCACAATCTCAATGTTTAAACTCTGGGGGATTATAGCGAGATCCGCGCGGATACTCTACGTCAAACCCACCATGAATAAGATAAAAATGTCAGTACAGCTCAACTATAAAATTGAAGGTGAGGGTCACACCATTGTTTTGATCCATGGATTATTCGGTAATCTGGACAACCTTGGCTTGCTCGCTAGGGATCTAAAAGCCGATCATAAAGTGCTTAGTATCGATCTACGCAACCACGGTCAATCCTTCCATTGCGACTCTCATAATTATCAAGCAATGGCACAAGATGTAGCTCAACTGCTGAATGATCTTGATTTAGAAGATGTCACCGTGATTGGTCACTCTATGGGTGGCAAAGTGGCGATGGCACTAACACAACACCTTGCGCTGCAAAAATTGATTGTCTTGGATATGGCACCGGTCGCGTACACTCAAAGTCGACACGACAACGTATTCGCCGGTCTACAAGCCGTGATTGAAGAAAAGCCAACCTCACGCACAGATGCGCTAAAAATCCTCGCAAGATACATCGAGATTGATGGCGTTCGCCAGTTCTTAACGAAATCTTTGTTCAAATCTGAACAAGGCATCATGGAATGGCGTTTCAACGTTGCCTCGCTATTCAACAACTACCCACAAATTATTGGTTGGGAACCGATTGATAAAACCTCGGTCAAAACCTTGCTAATAAAGGGTGGTGACTCAGATTACCTCACAGCTGAGCATCAAACGGCCGTTCAGCAGCAGTTTTCTAACGCAAAGGCACATGTCATTGCCAATACAGGTCACTGGCTGCATGCTGAAAAACCAGCAGAAGTGCTTAGAGCAATTAGAAAATTCATCGCTTAGCTACTCTTTTCGTGCAGATAAATGAGAGCTGTGTAATTACTGCAGATTAACTTTATCTCACAACAGTGATATAGTGCGCCCAAGCAAAATTGGTATATAAGGTTCCCATGCTTTACGACTACATGAACATCATCGAATCTGTTGGTTTAGATCTCCTGTTTGCCGCGATTTTCTTTTTAATCGGTATGGCAATTAAGGACGTTCTCAAGCAGGGAAATGTTCCTGCATTTGGTCGTCGCATTGTGTGGTTAGTACTTTTCCTTGGCTGTGCGGGTTTTATCGCCAAAGGGATAATCCAACTAAGCTGGGAAGGAACTGGGATCTAACGATTCTCTTCCGAACTTTATTACACCGACAACAGACAAAATGAAAGGTAATGATTCTATGGCAAGTGTAGGTCTCTTCTTTGGTAGCGATACAGGTAACACTGAAGCTGTTGCTAAGATGATTCAAAAGCAATTGAGCAAACAGCTCGTTCACGTTCAAGACATTGCAAAAAGCAGCAAAGAAGATATCGATAACTTCGATCTACTGCTGCTTGGTATCCCTACGTGGTACTACGGCGAAGCACAATGTGATTGGGATGACTTTTTCCCAGAGCTAGAAGCTATTGATTTCTCAACTAAACTTGTTGCAATCTTTGGTTGTGGCGATCAAGAAGATTACGCAGAATACTTCTGTGATGCTATGGGTACTATCCGTGACATCGTTGAAGCGAAAGGCGGTACTATCCTAGGTCACACATCAACTGAAGGCTACGAATTCGAAGCATCAAAAGGTTTAGTTGAAGGCGATGACAGCCAATTTGTTGGTCTATGTATCGACGAAGACCGTCAACCTGAGCTAACTGATGAGCGCGTATCTAATTGGGTTAAACAAATCCATGAAGAAATGTGCCTAGCAGAGCTAGAAGACTAATTCTCTGCTGGTTATTAATTGTTACAATTAATAACCATTATATAAATATGAAAAAACCTCCTTATCGGAGGTTTTTTGCTATTTAAAATCTATTCATTAACACTCAGCTTCTAATGCTTCGTCATCATCTCTAAATTGCGGCTTCTTTCTTACATAGAGGGTACGCTGAATTTCTGAAACCACATTCCCCTGCTTATCTTTCACGTGGATAATAAACTCAGGGAAACACTTTTCACCAAGCTGCGTCTGACGATAAATATCATCAAGTTGCCCCTGGCTTATCTCAAAATCTGCATACAAGTCGGATTGGCCCGGCTTGATAAAGTTAATACTCGCCTCTTTATCCCAAACATAATACCGCTCCCCTAAAATTCCCATTAACATCAAAGAGTAAACGGGATCAGTAAGAGAGAAGATACTACCGCCATATTGAGTACGATTGGCGTTCTTATTCCACCAACGCAGCTTAAGTACCGTCTTAACAACCCTAAAGTCAGCGCTAATGTGGGCTATTCGAATTCCCGATCCCCAAAAAGGAGGCCAGATATTGAGAGCAAATTTTACAATGTTGGGTTTATATATTTTTGCGAGTTGCTTATTCATAACAACATTCCATGTTCATATCAGAAACACCGTCACCTTGACTGGTCGTACCTCCACTATAAGTGAGATACTTCCAATTTACAAAACAGATTGTGATGTCAGTAAGTAACCCTTTGAAGTTCGTGGTTTATTGTTATGTCTGACTAAACTATAATGGTATTAATATTGAATTCTGTTAATTGCTGCAGATCATCAACAGGAAAGTATATGTCAGACAATAATCAAGCGCTAAAAGATGCAGGTCTTAAAGTGACCCTTCCACGGCTCAAAATTTTAGAAGTATTACAACAGCCAGACTGCCAACATATTAGTGCTGAAGATTTATATAAGAAGCTGATTGACCTAGGTGAAGAAATCGGTCTTGCAACCGTTTATCGAGTACTTAACCAATTCGACGACGCTGGCATTGTAACTCGCCACCACTTCGAAGGCGGCAAGTCTGTATTTGAACTTTCTACACAGCACCACCACGACCACCTTGTGTGTTTAGACTGTGGTGAAGTGATCGAATTCTCTGATGACATCATCGAAGAAAGACAAAAAGAGATTGCTCAGCGTTACAATGTGCAACTGACAAATCACAGTTTATACTTATACGGCAAAAGCATTAGCGGAGATTGCAAAGGCAATCCAGACGCACATAAAGCGAAGAAGTAATATAGAACGCTGGCTTAGGCCAGCGTTTTTTATATAGGGCTGAAAGTCCGCTAGATTATTCTTTAGATCCACGCATTATTCAGACACAAAAAAACCGGCTCTAAGCCGGTTTTTTATTGGATCGCTTTTAACAAACTAAGTACTCAAGCATTAAGCTTCAGTTTTACCCCAAGTGTCACGTAGACCAACCGTTCGGTTGAAGACTAATGCACCTGCTTTAGAGTCTTTCGAATCCACACAGAAGTAACCTGTACGTTCAAACTGGTACGCTTGCTCTGCAACACCTTCTGCTAAGCTAGGTTCAACAAAACCGTTTAGCGTAACAAGTGATTCAGGGTTTAGCGTTGCAGCGAAGTCATCAGCAGCGGCTGGGTTTGCCACTGTGAATAGACGATCGTACAAACGAATCTCAGCAGGCAGCGCTTTATCAGCAGATACCCAGTGGATAACACCTTTCACTTTGCGGCCATCTGCAGGGTTCTTACCCAGTGTTTCGTTATCGTAAGAACAGAAGATAGTGGTAATGTTGCCTTCTGCATCTTTTTCGATACGCTCAGCTTTGATCACGTAAGCGCCACGTAAACGAACTTCTTTACCTAGAACCAAACGCTTGTACTTCTTGTTTGCTTCTTCACGGAAGTCATCACGTTCAATCCAAACTTCACGTGTAAATGGTACTTCACGAGTGCCCATTTCTGGCTTGTTTGGGTGGTTTGCAACAGTTAGCGTTTCTACTGCATCGGCTTCGTAGTTTTCAATAACGATCTTAACTGGATCCAGAACAGCCATTGCACGAGGTGCATTTTCGTTCAGATCATCACGGATGCAAGATTCAAGTGAACCGAATTCAATCATGTTCTCTTGCTTAGTCACGCCAATACGCTTACAGAATTCACGAATCGAGCTTGAAGTAAAACCACGACGACGCAGGCCAGAAATAGTAGGCATACGTGGGTCATCCCAACCTTGAACGAGATTTTCAACCACAAGTTGGTTCAGCTTACGCTTAGACATCACTGTGTATTCAAGATTCAGGCGGCTAAACTCGTACTGACGAGGTTGGCAATCAATCGTGATGTTATCTAGAACCCAATCGTACAAACGACGGTTATCTTGGAATTCAAGCGTACAGATAGAGTGCGTAATACCTTCCAGCGCATCAGAGATACAGTGAGTAAAGTCGTACATTGGGTAAATGCACCACTTGTCAGCAGTTTGATGGTGGTGAGCAAAACGAACACGATAGATAACAGGATCGCGCATAACCATGAATGAAGAACTCATGTCGATCTTAGCACGTAGACACGCTTTACCTTCTTCAAAGCCACCGTCACGCATTTTTTCAAATAGCGCTAGGTTTTCTTCAGGGCTACGATCACGGTATGGGCTCGCTTTACCTGGCTCTTTTAGCGTGCCACGGTACTCACGGATTTGATCAGGACTTAGCTCGTCAACATACGCTAAGCCTTTATTAATTAATTCCACAGCATAAGCGTAAAGCGTATCGAAGTAGTTTGATGAGTAACAAATATCACCAGACCATTCGAAGCCTAACCAGCTTACATCATTCTTAATTGACTCAACGTATTCAACGTCTTCTTTTTCAGGGTTTGTATCATCGAAACGAAGATTACATTGTCCCTGGTAGTCCTGAGCAATACCAAAGTTCAAGCAAATAGATTTAGCGTGCCCAATATGCAGGTAGCCATTTGGTTCCGGCGGGAAACGAGTATGCACGCTACTGTGTGTACCATCCGCTAAATCTTTATCAATAATTTGGCGAATGAAATTCGATGGACGAGCCTCAGCTTCACTCATCTATAGCACCTCTATGTATTTAGTATTGTCAGAGAAAGTTACCTTTCATCTCAAAGAAACGGTCGGTTAGAGCACCGGTCAAAGATAGAAAGATCATTGTTGCTAATCATCCACAATTCTTTGCCTTTGCACAATAAGAACCGTCCCTTAATTGCGATTATTTCTGCTATTCGATGAAGAATAGAACGAACCGCGTTCGTTACTCTTAGATCGTAGGCACAAAAAAGCCTCCCATGTGGGAGGCTTTCAATTTGACACTTACTTGAGAGTATTAATTACAGCTCAGTTAAGTACTTCCCTGACTATGGAAGTTTTACATCAGATAGGTCTTCACCTGCACCGATAGCTTTCATTTCGCCAGCTACGATTTCAGCTAGTGGGCCTAGGATAACCTGTAGGTTGTTTTCACCTAGTTTTACCACACCTTTAGCACCTAGTTTCTTAAGAACAACTTCATCAGCAACAGAGCGGTCTTTAAGAGTTAGACGTAGACGAGTGATACAAGCGTCGATTGAAGTTAGGTTGTCGTGACCACCTAGAGCTTTCAGGTATTGACGTGCAAGGTCGCCCTTTGGTGCGTCGCCAGCAGGAGCTGCAACAGCTTCGTCATCATCTTCACGACCTGGCGATTTCAAGTTGAAAGCGCGGATTGCGAAAGAGAAAGTGAAGAAGTATAGAGCACCGAAGCCAAGACCGATTAGTAGTAGTACGAATGGTTTAGTTGCTAGACCCCAGTTCAATACGAAGTCGATAAGACCAGCAGAGAAACCGAAACCGTGCAGAGTACCAAACATGTTAGCAACTACTAGAGACAGACCTGTAAATACGGCGTGCATTGCGTATAGAGCAGGAGCTAGGAATACGAACATGAATTCTAGCGGCTCTGTGATACCTGTTAGGAATGAACAGAATGCAACTGAGAATAGTGCGCCACCAACTTGGCTACGTTTTTCAGCAGGAGCAGCTAGGTACATTGCAAGTGCAGCACCTGGTAGACCGAACATCATTACAGGGAAGAAACCGTTCATGAATACGCCAGCGCCTTTATCGCCGCCGAAGAAACGGTGTAGGTCACCAGATTTAACAGTTTCAGTCACTTCTTTAACTACAGTAGTGATTTCTGGAGTTACAGAGTTAGCGAATGTGAATGTGTGCTCTTGGCCAACAACTAGAGTTTTAGCCAGTGCTGGGTCAACACAAAGTTGAGTGATATTAGCGAATGCGCCTTGACCAGCAACGATGATTTCTTGACATGTACCCATACCGAACCAGAAGTATGAGTTCAATACATGGTGTAGACCTACAGGGATAAGTGCACGGTTAAGAGTACCGTAAACGAATTGGCCGATAGCGCCAGACGTTGATACTGCGTGAGCAAGTGCGTCTAGACCAGATTGAACACCAGGCCAAACCACACCAGACACAGCACCTGCAACAAGTGCAAATAGACCGGCCATGATAGGTACTAAACGTTTACCAGCGAAGAAAGCCAGCCACTCTGGAAGGCGTGTCGCGTGGAAAGCGTTGTAAGAGTGACCTGCGATGATACCAGCGAAGATACCGCCGAAGAATGACATGTTAACGTCTGCGTTAATTGTCGTTGCTGTCGCTGTTAGTACGAAGTAAGCAACTGCACCAGCAAGACCTGCTGCGCCGTTACCGTCTTTAGAAAGACCAATCGCGATACCTAGACCAAATAGCAATGGTAGGTTACCGAAGATAGCACCACCAGCTTGCGCCATGAATGGAATATCAAGTAGATCGCCTTGACCTAAACGTAAAAGAAGCGCCGCAATCGGAAGCGTTGCGATTGGTAGCATTAACGCCTTACCAAGCTTCTGTGCATATCCTAGAATATTCACCAGTTGTTTCCCCCTATAGGATTTTTTAGAATTCGTTTGAGAAACTTATTTTAGTCGCTCAATTTAGTCCTATTCAGTGTATTCAATTAATTTTGCTCCGCAAATTAAAACCTTACCATTTGTGATCGTAATCACCAGTTTTTACCAAATCCAGAGGTTTTTGCTAGCGAGATCATAAAACTTATTTTATCATTCAAAAAAATGAACATTTATAGATAAAATCCAAATCTACTCATTAGGCAAAAAGATGGTATCTCTGGGCTTGCATTGCCGTATGAATAACCATTAACAATGAACCTAAATGTATAATAAAGACTGATTGTTCATTTGTTTTTCAACAACTTAAGTAGACTCCCACTTTGGAGCCGTTTGCCCATAAAAGATAAATCGTTACGTAAATGATGCTCGCAAACTAAGTCCGCATTTAGGTAACGAACGAATTTAAAAGATCTCAAGAAATAAGGATTAGCTGACTATGTACGCGCTAAGTAACTGTAAAATTTACACTGGTAGTGATGTTCTAACCGATCATGCTGTTGTAATTGAAAACGAACTGATCAAAAAAGTTTGTCCTATCTCTGAATTGCCAGAAGGAATCGAGGTTCGCGACCTAGACGGAGCAAACCTAAGCCCGGGTTTCATTGATCTACAACTGAATGGTTGTGGCGGTGTAATGCTTAATGATGAGATCACTGCAGAAACCATGCAGATCATGCACGAAGCAAACCTTAAATCTGGCTGTACTAGCTTCCTTCCAACGCTAATCACTTCATCAGATGAAGACATGCGTGCCGTTATCACAGCAGCTCGCGAGTACCACAACCAATACCAAAACCAATCTTTAGGCCTGCACCTTGAAGGTCCGTACCTAAACGTTGCAAAAAAAGGCATCCACAGCGTCGATCACATCCGCAAATCTGATAGCGAAATGATCGAGCTTATCTGTGAGAACAGTGACCTTGTTGCGAAAGTAACACTAGCTCCTGAGCTTAACGACCCAGAACACATCGAGCGTCTACGTAAAGCTGGCGTAGTTGTTTCTATTGGTCACACCAACGCAACTTACGCAGAAGCGCGTCAAGGTTTTGAATCGGGAATCACGTTTGCAACGCATCTATTCAATGCAATGACACCTATGGTTGGTCGTGAACCTGGTGTGGTTGGCGCGATTTACGATACACCTGAGGTGTACGCAGGCATCATTGCCGACGGTTTCCACGTTGATTACGCAAACATCAGAATTGCGCATAAAATCAAGGGAGAAAAGTTGGTATTAGTGACGGATGCCACAGCTCCTGCAGGTGCTGACATGGAATACTTTATTTTTGTCGGTAAGAAAGTATATTACCGAGATGGTAAGTGTGTTGATGAAAACGGCACACTGGGCGGCTCGGCTCTGACTATGATTGAAGCAGTTCAGAATACAGTTGAGCACGCTGGTATCGCTTTAGACGAAGCTCTTCGCATGGCTACGCTATACCCAGCTACGGCTATCGGTGTAGAAACCAAGCTAGGTCGAATCAAAAAAGGCATGGTTGCAAACCTAGCTGTATTTGACCGAGATTTTAACGTTAAAGCGACTGTTGTTAACGGACAATACGAGCACAATTAAGTATGAATGGCGGACAAATAGGTAACGTAGACTTAGTTAAACAACTAAACAGTGCGGCGGTATACCGACTAATAGACCAACAAGGGCCTATCAGTCGTATACAAGTGGCTGATGTAAGCCAACTCGCACCGGCAAGTGTTACAAAAATTACCCGCCAACTTTTAGAGCGCGGCCTAATTAAAGAGGTCGCTCAGCAAGCGTCTACTGGCGGTAGACGCGCTATCTCCCTGACCACAGAAGTAGAGCCTTTTCATTCTGTCGCTGTGCGCTTAGGCCGAGACTATATTCAAATAAGCCTGCATGACCTTGGTGGTCGTGAGTTGGCTTTCCAGCAGCAAGACCTGAATTATTCCGACCAATCAGACCTTACTCAAGGCTTGGTCAATAACTTGAAGGCTTTCATTGCTGAACATCAACCAAAGATCGACCAACTGATTGCCATTGGTGTCACTCTTCCAGGCTTGGTTAACCCGACGACAGGTGTCGTTGAGTACATGCCAAACACAGACATCGATAACCTCGCATTAAGCGATATTATTCGCGACACATTCCATGTCGCTTGTTTTGTTGGGAATGATGTTCGAGGAATGGCGCTTGCTGAGCACTACTTCGGAGCAAGTAAAGACAGTCAAGATTCTATTTTGGTCAGTGTTCACCGTGGTACAGGTGCAGGTATTATCGTTAATGGTCAAGTTTTCTTAGGCCATAACCGTAACGTCGGTGAAATTGGTCACATCCAAATTGATCCGCTAGGCGAGCAGTGCCAATGTGGTAACTTCGGCTGTCTTGAAACCGTAGCCGCAAACCCAGCTATCGTTGAGCGAGTGCAGAAGCTGATTAAGCAAGGCTACGAGTCTTCTTTAACAGAGCTTGAACGAATTACGATCCAAGATGTTTGTGATCACGCGATCAATGGTGACGAACTAGCCAAGCAAAGCTTAGTTCGAGTAGGAAACCAGTTAGGTAAAGCTATCGCGATGACGATTAACTTATTTAACCCTCAGAAAGTTATCATTGCCGGTGATATTACCAAGGCACAAGAGATTGTTTTCCCTGCAATTAAGCGCAATGTAGAGAATCAGTCGTTAACGACTTTCCATAGCGGCTTGCCTATTGTAGCATCACAGATCGATAAACATCCTACGATGGGAGCTTTTGCAATGATCAAGCGCGCTATGCTCAACGGTGTGTTGCTTCAAAAGCTTCTCGAAGACTAAAGAAAAACAATTCTGATTTTCCGCGGGCCGTGTTTGTATGAACACGGCCCGTTTTTTTTAAGCTAGGGAACTACAACAACAAGTTATGGAACTTATATTAATATCCACTGCGTTTATCGCAGGATTTATTGCTTTAAAGTGTCACCTTCCCCCATTAGTTGGTTTTTTGGTTGCAGGCTTTGGGCTTTTTGCCTTTGGCTTTGAAACCAATGACACCATCATTACTTTGGCTGACCTTGGTGTCACGCTGCTTCTATTTACTATCGGCTTAAAACTCGACATAAAAACCCTACTCTCTAAGGAGATCTGGGCTGGCGCGACAATCCACAACCTTTTATCCACTCTGTTTTTCGCCGTCGCCCTATTTGGTTTTAAATTCTTAGGTATTTCATCGCTAGCCGCCATGTCGGTAGAACAGATCGTTCTGCTCGGTTTTGCTCTTTCATTCTCTAGTACCGTATTTGCGGTTAAGACTCTGCAAGAGAAAGGCGAAATGAATGCGACCTACGGAACGTTGGCGATTGGTATCTTGGTCATGCAGGATATCTTCGCCGTAGTATTCCTAACGGCTTCTACGGGCAAAATACCTGAGTGGTATGCGATTGCTCTGTTTGCCCTGCCCTTATTACGTCCACTGTTCTACAAAGTGCTCGATTGGGTTGGTCATGGTGAGATGCTAGTTCTATCCGGCATCTTCTTCGCATTAGTCGTCGGTGCTGGTTTATTCCATTTGGTTGGTGTTAAACCAGACTTAGGTGCACTTATCCTCGGTATGTTGCTAGCAGGCCACCCAAAGGCTTCGGAGCTCTCGAAGTCTCTGTTTAATCTCAAAGAGCTTTTCCTTGTCTGTTTCTTTTTGAACATTGGTTTGTCAGAGCAACCAACCATTCAAGGCTTTATGCTTGCAGTTTTGTTCTTACTGATGCTGCCAGTGAAAGGGGTTCTCTACTTCTTAGTGCTTAACCGTTTCAAGTTCCGTGTTCGAACATCTCTACTCGCCTCTCTATCACTGTTTAATTACAGCGAATTTGGCCTCATCGTTGGTGGCCTCGCCTTCAAGATGGGTTGGATGTCTGGTGATATCTTAGTTGCCGTCGCCATTGCGGTTTCACTATCCTTCTTAATCGCTGCACCTTTAAACCGAGCAGGTCACAAACTCTATCAGCAGTCAGGTAAATGGCTGAAAGAGCATGCGTCAGAAAAGCTTCACCGACGTGATAAGCGAATTGACCCAGGTCGTGCCCAAGTACTTATTCTTGGTATGGGCCGAATTGGTACTGGTGCTTATGACGAATTACGTTCTCGCTATGGTAAAGTCAGCCTAGGGGTCGAAGTTCGTGAAGAAGCCGCGCACAACCACCGAAGCCATGGCAGAAACGTGATTTCTGGCGATGCGACAGACCCAGATTTTTGGGAACGAATCTTAGATACAGCAAACGTAAAACTGGTAATTTTGGCAATGCCTCACCACCAAGGTAATCAAACCGCTTTAGAACAACTGAAGTCACGTAACTTTAAAGGCCAGATTGCGGCTATTGCTGAATATCCAGATCAACTCGAAACACTGAAAGAGAATGGCGTTGATGCGGCATTTAACATTTACAGCGAGGCTGGTAGTGGTTTTGCTCGCCACGTTTGCGAGCAGTTAAATCCAAATATCAATAAAATCTAGCATTAAACTGTATTCAACTAAACCTCTCAAAACTGCCTATTTTTCGCACTTTTGAGAGGTTTTTGTTTAAAAAACCAACCGCAATTAAACGTCACACATCAAAAACACATAAAAATTAGATAATTTCTAACATAACACCCTTTATATTATTTTTTTGCTCATATCCGGTTGCTTTTTTTAGCCAGAATGGCAAATTGAATGCAGTTGATTTGGAAATTATTTAAAAGGAAGTTCTATGTGTTCAGTATTTGGCATTCTCGACATTAAAAGTGATGCCGCAGCACTTCGCCCTATTGCTTTAGAAATGTCTAAAAAGCTTCGTCACCGTGGTCCGGACTGGTCTGGTATCTATGCAGGTGAAAAAGCAATCCTTGCTCATGAACGTCTTGCTATTGTTGGCTTGAACAGTGGTGCTCAACCACTATACAGCCAAGACAAAAAGCACATTCTTGCAGTGAACGGTGAAATTTATAACCACAAAGAACTTCGCGCACGCTATGAAGATAAGTACCAGTTCCAGACTGATTCTGACTGTGAAGTTATCCTAGCGCTTTACCAAGAGATGGGTGCAGACCTTCTAGAAGAACTTAACGGTATTTTCGCATTCGTTTTATACGACGAAGAGAAAGACGAGTACCTAGTGGGCCGCGACCATATTGGTATTATCCCGCTTTACCAAGGTTACGATGAGCACGGCAACTACTACGTTGCTTCAGAGATGAAAGCATTGGTTGAAGTATGTAAAACGATCAGTGAATTCCCTCCTGGTAGCTTCTACTCTTCGAAAGATGCAGAACCTCAACGCTACTACATCCGCGATTGGAACGAGTACGCTGCAGTACAAGGTAACAGCACAAGCAAAGAAGAACTGACTGAGGCGCTAGAAGCAGCTGTTAAACGTCAACTAATGACTGACGTTCCTTACGGTGTACTTCTATCTGGTGGCCTTGATTCATCAATTACTTCTGCCGTTGCTAAACGCTTTGCTGCGATGCGTATCGAAGATGATGAGCAATCTGAAGCTTGGTGGCCACAACTGCACTCATTCGCTGTTGGCCTTGAAGGCGCGCCAGATCTTATCGCTGCTCGTGAAGTTGCGGACAAGATCGGTACTGTTCACCACGAGATGACTTACACTATTCAGGAAGGCTTAGATGCCATCCGTGATGTTATCTACCACATCGAGACTTACGATGTAACGACGATTCGTGCATCAACGCCAATGTACTTGCTTGCTCGTAAGATCAAAGCAATGGGCATCAAAATGGTACTGTCTGGTGAAGGTGCTGATGAAATCTTTGGTGGCTACCTTTACTTCCATAAAGCGCCAAACGCGAAAGAGTTCCACGAAGAGACAGTACGTAAGCTGCTTGCTCTAAGCATGTTCGACTGTGCTCGTGCAAACAAATCGCTAGCGGCATGGGGGGTTGAAGGCCGTGTACCATTCTTGGATAAAGAGTTCATCGATGTCGCAATGCGTCTGAACCCTGAAGATAAGATGTGTGGTAACGGTAAGATGGAGAAGCACATCCTGCGTGAGTGTTTTGAAGACTACCTACCAGATTCAATCGCATGGCGTCAAAAAGAGCAGTTCTCTGATGGTGTTGGCTACGATTGGATTGATACATTGAAAGCAACGGCTGAAGCAAAAGTAACGGATCAACAAATGGAAGCTGCTAAGTTCCGTTTCCCTTACAACACGCCAACAACAAAAGAAGGTTATGCTTACCGTGAAATCTTTGAGGAGCTATTCCCTCTAGAATCAGCGGCAGAATGTGTGCCTGGTGGTCCTTCAGTTGCTTGCTCATCAGCGAAAGCGATTGAGTGGGATGAGTCATTCAAAAACTGTGTCGACCCATCTGGACGTGCAGTACAAGCCGTTCACAACGATGCTTACAACGCTTAGAGCGTTTTGAACAAATCCTAAAGACTAAAAAAGGCGCGTTATGCGCCTTTTGTTTTAAGCCTATTTTTATTACTGCAGTTACGCGCGAGCTTGTAGTGCTTCGTTCTCAATACTGATTGGAACCACTTGGCTGATCATTTTCACCAACATAATCGATCGAGCCTCACCGTCTTTCTGATCGAAAATAGCTTCAACCCCAGCAAACTGGCCACTCTGAATCTTAACTACCTGCCCAGATTCAAACTCAACACAACAATCTTCAGTTTCTATGCTGCAGCACTTCTCGAACTCTTTGAGCTCAAACACTAAGTCTCCTTGGACCTCGTGCGGCCGAGCACCGAACTTAATAAAGTCCACAACGCCACGTGTTGAACGAACGGTCGTGAAGCTAGGACCTTGCTCATAATCGAAGCGAACAAAGATGTAAGACGGAAACAGCGGTTCTTTGACCTGCTTTTCTTTCCCTCTCACCACCTTTTCGACTTCTATTTGAGGGTAAAAGCACTCTACCCCTTGATTCTCTAAGTGCTGCTGAGCGCGTTTTTGATCACCTCGCTTACAGTAAAGCAAATACCAACGTTTCATTTAACTAGCCATTTTATATTTTTAGATATTTTACCACATGCCTAAAACGGTTAAATCGCCATTAATAAAATGAGTCGTTACTAACAAGAAATAATGCGTAGCAGACCAATTTATCAACAAAAAGTTATAGGTATCGAAAGTGGTTAAGCATTGTACAAGGATCATTTAGAGATCAAAAGACTCATTGTTGTAAGCATATGTATACCGCACCCGAATCGGAACGATATTCCATTTAAACTCAAAATGATATAATAGACAAATACATCTAAACATTTTTATTTGATAGATCGTTTAAAACGGTTATCAACCAACCAACTCAAATCTGGAAAATTAGTTTGCAGCACATCCTAAATGGGCAACATTAAAAACAAATACTATTAATATCAAAAACTTAACCAAATCAAGTTATCGTAACCATAAAATACGTCTATTGCAGACTTTTATCCCACTGTGTATACATGAATGACTATAAAATCTTTTAATACCTAAAATTAGTAAAACTTATGCCAAGCAACCACAACATCTTTGGCCACCCTAGAGGCCTATTTCTACTATTTAGCACAGAGCTATGGGAACGTTTCTCCTACTATGCAATGCGTGCAATTCTTGTTTTATTCTTAACTGATACCACCCTTAATGGTGGCCTTGGTTGGTCAACAAAAGACGCACTCGATCTCTACGGGATCTACACGGGTTTAGTCTACATCACACCATTAATTGGTGGCTGGATTGCCGATAACTACCTAGGACAACGTAAATCGATCCTGATTGGTGGTGTATTAATGGCTCTAGGCCAATTCACACTTGCCCTACCTAACGGTTTTATTGGCTTAGACCAAGTCAACGCTCTGTACCTTGGTTTAGCACTGCTTATCAGTGGTAACGGTATGTTTAAGCCAAACATCTCGACCATGGTTGGCGACTTGTACCAGGAAGGTGATAACCGCCGTGATGGTGCTTTCACCATTTTCTACATGGGCATCAACTTAGGCGCACTACTTGGTGGCTTGATTTCGGGTGCAGCAGTCGATTCATTCGGCTGGAAAGCAGGTTTCTTGGCTGCTGGTATTGGTATGGTTATTAGCTTGATCATGCAGATGACGATGGCTCAATCTTGGTTAGGCAACATCGGTTCTGTACCTGCGGCAGCTCGAGCAAAAGAGCTGAACAAATCGAAAGAGAAAGCGCCGCTGACTAAAGAAGAATTCGACAGACTAAAAGTTATTCTGATTATGGGTCTGTTCGTAATCGTTTTCTGGGCTGGCTTTGAACAAGCTGGCGGCCTAATGAACATCTACACTCAACAATATACTGACCGTATGATTGGTGGTTTTGAAGTTCCTGCTGCTTGGTTCCAATCTCTGAACCCATTCTTCATCATTACACTTGCACCGATCATCGCTGCGTTTTGGGTGAAACTAGGTAAGCGTGAACCCAACTCACCGGTTAAATTTGCGATGGCGTTGTTCTTCTTAGCACTTGGCTTTGTGTGCATGATGGGTGCGGTAATGGAACAAGGTGGCGACCTAACAGTGAAAACATCGATGTTATGGCTAGTAGGTGCATTCTTCTTCCATACCCTTGGTGAGCTTTGTCTATCGCCTATTGGCCTGTCGTTGGTCACTAAGCTAGCTCCACTTCGTTTAGCATCACTAATGATGGGTGCTTGGTTCGGCTTCAATGCGGTTGCAAACTACGTAGCAGGCCTAGTGGGTTCTCACGTTGGTGAACTTGGCGCGATGTCTATCTTTGGTGGTATCGCGATTACAGCAACAATTAGTGGCGTATTATTGCTTCTTTGTGCTGGTAAGCTTGTATCATGGATGCATGGTGTAGAAACCAACATGACGCTTGAAGCAGAACCAAAAGCTGAGACAGCAGAAACGTCGGTGGCTTAATATCTAGATCCATTTCAAGAAGAAACATCAAGATCAAAAAGGGCTGCTCAATGAGCAGCCCTTTTGTTATCTATTCAATCGACACATCAATTAGCGATGAAACGCTACCAGTTCAGCCATCATGTCGATATGTGAGTCTCTATCGTTAAGACACATAATGTAGCTAAAGTCTGAGCCACCAGCTTCGATGAAAGTCTCTTTACACTGGTCTGAAATCTCTTCCAATGTTTCCAAGCAATCCACCGAGAATGCAGGCGCCATGATATCGATCTTCTTGATGCCTTTGTTTGGCAGTGATTCAAGCGTCTCATCAGTGTATGGCTTCAACCACTCCTCTCGACCAAATCGAGATTGGTAGGTCATGGTGATGTCTTCTTCAGATAAACCTAGCTCTGCTGCAAGCAGTTTTGTCGTTGCTTCACAGTGCTGTGGATAGATATCGCCTTCATCAGCTAAGCGCTTCGGAATGCCGTGGAACGAACAAACCAAGTGATCAGCTCTGCCATTTTGATCCCAATGACTGCGAACGCTTTCAGCCAGTGCTTTGGCATAGCTCGGGTGTGAATAGTAATCGCGAATAAAGCGATAGCTTGGGATTACAGGCATCTGCTTAAAAGCTTTGGTTAAGCCATCAGAAACAGCCGCTGTCGTTGTACCTGAGTACTGAGGGTACAAAGGCAATACAATAACGTCTTCAACGCCCTGCTCCATCAGTTGTTCGATACCCGTCTTAAGGCTTGGGTTACCATAGGTCATTCCCAATGCAACCGGCATCTCTAATTTTTTCTCTAGCTTTTCCGCTTGTCTCTGCGAGTAAACGAGCAAAGGTGATCCATCATCCATCCAAACCGACTGATATAGCTTCGCAACCTTAGGTGAACGAATAGGAAGAATCACCCCATGCAGAATAGGACACCAAAGCCAACGAGTTAGGTTTACTACTCGCTTGTCGTGCAAGAACTCACTCAAAAATCGACGAACGCCAGCTGGGGTCGCAGAATCTGGCGTACCTAAATTCACCAGTAAAACGCCCTGCTTTTTATTATTTTCCATAGATACCTGAGACCAATATGTGATTTTCTGGAAAGTAATATACTAATCTGCATAAGTTTAAGATCATTGCTTCCCACTAAATGTCTGAATAATCATTCTTTAAACGGGATATCACAACATCTACTTTCGATTGTGAGCCACCTTCATCAAAAACGGTTTCGTCTTGAACGATGTGTAATCGAATTATCTAGATTGGTATCGTACTAAAAATTGAAACAAAAAAAGCGACCCTTAAGGTCGCTTCCAATATATCAAATTCTAAAACTGGCTGTTAGCCAATTATGCTAGTGCTTTCTCAAGTTCTGCACTAACTTCAGCAACTTGCTTAGTACCGTCAAACTTAAGGTACTGAGTGTTACCTGCTTCAGCTTCTTTACCGTAGTAAGAGATTAGCGGAGCTGTTTGATCGTGGTATACACCTAGACGTGCACGAACTGTTTCTTCTTTGTCGTCATCACGTACAACTAGCTCTTCACCAGTTACGTCATCTTTACCTTCTTCTTTAGGTGGGTTGTACACAGTGTGGTATGTACGACCAGAAGGAAGGTGAGCACGACGACCAGCCATACGCTCAACAATCACATCGTCAGCTACGTCGAATTCAACAACGTAATCAACAGCGATGCCCATTTCTTTTAGGCCATCAGCTTGTGGGATTGTGCGTGGGAAACCGTCTAGTAGGAAACCTTTCTCACAGTCATCTTGAGCGATACGCTCTTTGATAAGACCAAGGATAATTTCATCAGAAACTAGCTGACCAGCGTCGATTACTGATTTTGCTTGCTTACCAAGCTCAGTACCCGCTTTGATAGCAGCACGTAGCATGTCACCAGTTGAAATTTGAGGGATACCAAATTTGTTCATGATGAAGTTAGCTTGAGTACCTTTACCCGCGCCAGGAGCACCTAGAAGAATGATGCGCATGTTTAATCCTCTTATAAAATTATGATTTATACCGAAGCTCACTATCCCTCCATTCTTGCTCATTTTTAGGATGAACAGAAAGAGTTAAGTAACCATTGAGGCTAAGCAAAACTGTGAACAGAAGCAAAACGGTAAGTTTCGGTATAACGTTTAAAAATCATACAACTGGAGATAGTAGCTTCCTAGCCCCAGCTGATTAGGTCGAGCATTCTATCACATTAATATTCAATTTGGCTGAATTTACGACTAAAGAATGCATCGACAACATTTGTTGTGACGATAACGGTGACGTCGACCACGTTAGGTCAATTTTCAGCGACGTTCATAAAAAAAGCCCGCATTTGCGAGCTTTTTATTACAATTATTGACTTAACCTAAAGTCGAAAGACTAACGCTTTGTTAGTAGCTCGTTGATTGCACCCAAGAATTGTGACGGATCTTCCATTGAGCCTTTTTCAGCTAGCATAGCTTGGCCAAGGAGTAATTCAACCCAACGGCCGAACGCTTGCTCATCAGCTTCATCAGCCATCTGTTTCACAAGTGCGTGTTCAGGGTTAATCTCAAAGATATACTTAACTTCCGGTGCCGCTTGACCCGCAGCTTCAAGAAGCTTAGCCATTTGCGTGCCCATTTCGAAGTCGTCAGTGACAACAACCGTAGGTGTTGTTGCTAGCTTGAAGGTCGTACGAACTTCTTTAACACGACCACCTAGGTAAGATTGAGTGCGCTCAACAACAGACTTGAACTCTTCTTCTGTCTCTTTTTGTTTCTCTTTCTCTTCTTCACCTTCGAACTTGCTTAGATCTAAGCCCGCTTTAGTGATCGATTGGAACTGTTTACCGTCAAAGTCAGTCAGATAGTTCATTACGTACTCGTCAATGCGATCGTACATTAGAACCACTTCAATACCTTTTGCTTTGAATTGCTCCAAGTGTGGGCTGTTCTTAGCAGCAGCGTAGCTATCCGCGGTTAGGTAATAAATTTTATCTTGGCCTTCTTTCATACGCTCTACGTAAGACGCTAAGCTGATGGTTTGTTCAGCCGAGTCCACTTCCGTTGATGAGAAACGAAGCAGGCTAGCGATCTTCTCTTTATTCGCCATGTCTTCCGCTGGGCCTTCTTTCATTACTAGGCCAAACTCTTTCCAAAACTCAAGGTACTTTTCATTGTCGTTCTTCGCCATGCGCTCAAGCATAGTCAGCACACGCTTGGTACATGCACCACGAAGAGACTGAGTCACCTTGTTATCTTGCAGGATTTCACGCGACACGTTCAGAGGCAGATCGTTTGAATCAATCAAGCCGCGAACGAAACGCATGTAAGATGGCATGAACTGCTCAGCATCATCCATGATGAATACACGCTGTACATAAAGTTTTAAACCGCTCTTGTGGTCACGGTTCATCATATCCCAAGGCGCTTTTGCTGGGATGTAAAGCAAACTTGTGTAGTCGTTCTTACCTTCAACTTTGTTGTGGCTCCAGGTTAGTGGATCAGCAAAGTCGTGAGATACGTGCTTGTAAAACTCTTGGTACTCTTCTTTCTCGATCTCAGACTTGTTACGAGTCCAAAGCGCTTGCGCCTTGTTGATCTGTTCCCAGTGTTTCTCTTCGGTGTCTTTACCTTCATCATCTTTCACAGCTGTGAAGATAGAAACTGGAATGCCGATGTGGTCAGAATATTTACCAATCACTTCACGCAGACGCCATTCATTTAAGAACTCTTTACCGTCTTCACGCATATGAAGAATGATGTCAGTACCACGAGACTCTTTCGTGATGTCTTCAATTGTGTAGTCGCCTTCACCAGCAGAGTGCCATTGCACCGCTTCATTGCTTGCAAGACCTGCGGCACGTGTGCGAACCGTTACCGCGTCAGCAACGATGAATGCAGAGTAGAAACCAACACCAAATTGACCAATCAATTGAGAGTCTTTGCTTTGGTCTTCAGATAGCTTTGAGAAAAAGTCTGCAGTGCCTGATTTAGCGATTGTGCCTAAATGTTCAATAACGTTGTCACGGCTCATACCGATACCGTTATCAGAAATCGTTAATGTATTTGCCTCAGCGTTGAATGAAAGTTTTACACCTAGATCTGCATCACCTTGGTAAAGGTCACCGTTCGATAGAGCTTGAAAACGAAGCTTATCAGCCGCGTCAGATGCGTTAGAGATCAGCTCACGTAAAAAGATTTCTTTATTTGAATACAGTGAGTGAATCATTAGATGAAGTAGTTGTTTTACTTCAGATTGAAAGCCACGAGTCTCTTTATTTTGCGTTGCCGTTTCGCTCATTTTTACTCCAAAACATCTATACTTTATGTTGAATAATCATAGGGGCGTAACACTTGATGCCACTCTTCTGTTCATTAACATGAGGATGACAAATGTAAATTCAAGGTCAAAAATCATAAAAACACTGTTTTTTTGATCTGTTTTTATTATCCTTGAGTCTGATAAATATAAAAGAACATAAAAGAAGCCATGATTTGGTGAAGAATTAACGGAACTTCACCTGAGATTTGTCTATTTCGCACCCAAAATCATCCAAAATAGAAGAATTCAATGAGCAATATCGGCACAAAGTTTATTCTCGCACAGCGGTTCGTATTCGATCCAAACAGCAACTCACTTGTTGACCAACTGAGCGACGGCGAAGTCGTACGTCTTGGCAGCAATGAAAGCCGCATTCTCCTGATGCTGTCAGAAAGACCCAATGAAGTTATCACTCGCAATGAATTACATGAGTATGTTTGGCGAGACCAAGGCTTTGAGGTTGATGACTCAAGCTTAACGCAAGCAGTATCGACCCTGAGAAAGATGCTCAAAGACTCGACCAAGTCTCCAGAATTCGTAAAAACAGTGCCTAAGCGCGGTTACCAATTTATTGCGACGGTCGAGCGCTCTGCTCCATTTTCATCAAATGATCAGCCAGTAGCGGCTGAAATTGCAGAAAATGACGTAGAACCTATCCTAACGTTTGCAACACCGACAGCGGCTGAAGAAGCGAGCACTGAAACGGTTGAACCTGAACCGATTGCGAACGTTCAAGAAACTAAGGTTGAAGCAGAACCAGCAACAACTCCTGTTGCGACTCCGGCAAAACGCACCGATAAGTGGTTAACGTTTTCGTTACTGCTTGCTGCTTTCATCATGCCAATTTTGGTATTAACGTTTACTAACCCGGCAGAGTCTAAGTTCAAAACATTGGCTGAAGTGGATGGTGTAAAAGTTCAATCACCGATTAATCACCCAGATCTCAGTAGTTGGCTGCCAGCGATAGAGAAGTGTGTATTGCGTTACAACACTAATCACACTGGTATGCTAAAGCCGACTGAAGTGATTGCAACAGGTGGACAAACCAACAACCTTGCTCTCAACTACATTCACCCGCAAGAGTACTCAAGCGAAAATGTAACCCTAAGAATTTACGCAAACCAGTCGGATGTAAACGACATTTGTAACGGTGGTCAGTAACATGAAATTAAAAGTATCAATTATTTTACTGGTTCTATCTGCGTTTTTAAGTGGTTGGCTACATTGGGGCAGCGATGCAAAAGTAGAGCGCTTGCTTACTCAGCATGAATGGCAATCGAAAATGGTGACTCTAATTAGCGACAACAAACAAGCTGATTCAATTGGCCCACTTCGTAAAGTTGAACTGTCATCGAATGCAAAGTACCTACCCAATGGTACGTACCTGAGAATGTCTGTGGTTAGACTGTACGGCACTCAAACGGCACCTGCAAATGTCATCAACATCTCTGAAACAGGTCAGTGGGATATTAACGATAACTACTTACTGGTTTCACCAACAGAGTTTAAAGATGTGACTTCTGCTCAGCGCCAAGACTTTTCTGAAGAACAACTAGAGCTTATCACTCAAGTCATTAAGATGGACGCTGAGCAAAGCCGTCGCATTGACATCGTTAACCCGAAGGCACTGTTACTGACTAGCTTAAATCATGGTTCTACCGTATTGTTTTCAAACTAAGATTGGAAAGCTATTTACTGCATTCCAATGGCTAATACCATGAAACGGTAAACCAATAGGAAAAGGGGCATAACGCCCCTTTTTTGCTATCCGTGCTCCATCTCGTCATTGGAGCAATGATACCAGTAGGAAATTACTATTATAGCGTTTAGAGGAGCATCCATGAGAACAGAACCTACTCAAACAGCGACATCAATTGCTAAGGCTTCCATATCCATATATTACTGTCGCCAGTGCAATTGGATGCTTCGTTCTAGTTGGTTATGCCAAGAGCTGCTTCATACCTTCAGTGAGGAAATTGAACAAGTAAGCTTGCATCCAGATACCGGAGGCAGATTCGAAATCTTTTGTAATGGTGTACAGATTTGGGAAAGAAAAACAGATGAAGGTTTTCCAGAGGCTAAAATTCTGAAGCAAAGAGTGCGAAACATCATTGCTCCAGACAGAGACCTCGGCCACGTAGACTCAAAATAAGCCTTTTTATAGCAGTGACAGATTCAAGTTCCGTCCCCCTATTAAATGTTGATGAAACTGACTACGAGAGCTTATAGCTGGCCACTCACAAGCTCATCACCTTCAAGACTAATAACTTTGAACGTATTATTTTCATATATACCGTAGCTCGCCGCGTGGCCATCTCGTGGGAATGTCACCGAACTAGGGTTAAAGATAAATATATCATCTTGATATTCTGCAACTGGAACATGGGTATGGCCATGGGCAATAATATCACCCGCTTTCAGCGCTGGACGTTTGTTGGTGTTGTATAAATGACCATGGGTTAGAAAGATACGTTGGCCTGATTCTAATAGTACCCACGAATAATCCATCATCATAGGAAAAGACAACAGCATCTGATCCACTTCGCTATCGCAGTTGCCACGAACAGCAATAATCTCTTGAGAAAACGCATTCAACTTTTCTGCAACCACCGGCGGATTGTATCCTTCTGGAATCGGGTTTCTTGGTCCATGATTCAGAATGTCACCCAATAACACTAAATATTGCGCACCAGACGTTCGGTATAGCTCTAATACTTTTTCTGTTGCGGGCAGCGAACCGTGTAGGTCTGAAGCAAAAAATAATTTCACACGTACTTCTCCATAAAATTTATGAGCCTATTGTACGTATCTAAATGCTACACGTCATCTCTCGCCATGCCGTTGATCACGATATTATTGTAACTAACCATACCGACTATCTTGTTGTCACGCACTACTGGCGCACGACTGATACCAAAGCGCTCAAACAGGCGAGCACAATACTTTACGTTCATCTCAGCAGACACGCTTAGCGCTGGCTTGGTCATGATCTCATAAACATTAGTACGCTTGGGAGAACGGTTCTTAGCCAGTACTTTCTTGGCAATGTCATTCATCAATACAATGCCGTACTCGTCGTCTGCGTGGCGTTTATCGACAATGATGGCCTTTACTTTGTGTTTCTTCGCCATCTCTATCGCTTCCAACACCGTGGTTAGCCCATCAATAATCACATAGGTATTGGCCATTACGTCACTCACACGAATCTTGTCATTGGTATTCATAGTTCATCCTCCACAACCTTAGTTAATGTTTCGACTTGATGCGCTACCCCGACGGCATCTTCGACGTCGATCTGCACTGCTATACCTTGTCCTGACTCTTGGTCGAACTCACCCACTTCACTGATCCTTTCTAGGATATGCCTTGCTAGATGCTCTTCGACAACAAACAGCAATACATCTTTTTGCACCTCTAACGTTAACCCAAAGAAGGTGCGCTTTTGGTTTAACCCCTGCCCCCTGGCATTGTTAATCACCGTTGCTCCGGTTGCGCCCGCATCACGCGCGGCATCGAGCACGGTGTCGGTCTTGCTCTCTTCTACAAACGCTAAGATCAATTTAAAGCGCATCTTTGCTCTCCTTAGAGGTGTGTAAACGGTTTAACCATTGAGTTATTTGGGCGTAGCTCATCACCGATATAATGGGAAATAAGCTGGCAAAAGCGATCAATCCAAAACCATCAATGACAGGGTTTCGTCCTGGTACGGTTGAAGCGAGCCCAAGCCCGAGCGCCGTTACTAAAGGGACTGTCACCGTTGACGTGGTTACGCCGCCCGAGTCATAGGCCAGTGGAATAATGAGTTTTGGGGCGTAAAAGGTTTGAATGACCACGATGACATAACCCAAAATGATGTAGTAATGGATCGGGTCACCCGCAACGATACGATAGCTGCCAAGTGAGATACCGATAGCAACCCCTAATGCCACGGCGATCCTCAATCCATTGACGCTGATACTGCCACCGGAAACTTGGTTTGCCTTAATCGCCACAGCGATCAAAGAAGGCTCGGCTATCGTGGTACTGAAACCAATGCAAAACGCGAAAAGATAGACCCAGTAATAATCAAACCAAGTCAATGCAAGACCAGAGCTGATCTTAAACTCAGCCAAAAAGCTTGGTTCAGTGAGTTGCATTGCCATCGTTTCCCCTAGAGGGAACAACGCGAGCTCCAAGCCCATCAGAAAAAGTGATAAACCAAGAATGACGTAAAAGAAACCAATGAGTACTTTGGCTAGGTTATTGACTGGCTTACGCAGCACTGCTAACTGAAAACCAAAGATGATGACCGCAATCGGAATCACATCCATCACAGTGCCTAAAAAGGTATCGATAAATTGTTGAGCACTGATCATGTCACCACCATTCCGTACACCATGACAAACATCATTGGTAACAATGAAGCAAACGCGATCAATCCAAACCCATCAATCATCGGATTGCGTCCTTTAATTGCCGAGGCCAAGCCAACGCCCAACGCTGTTACCAAAGGAACGGTGATCGTCGATGTTGTGACCCCCCCAGAGTCGTACGCAATCCCAATAATATTTTCAGGAGCAAAAGCAGTGAGCGCCACCACACCAATATAACCACCAATGATCATGTACTGAATTGGCCAACCTTTTAAGATTCGTAACACGCCGAGTAAAATAGCAATGCCAACCGACAACGCCACAGTAAAGCGCAGGCCATCGGCATACTGCTCCATTTCATCTAATGAATTAGGAATGACTCCTCCCTCGGCTGCCACTTCTGCAGCTTCGGCAGCGACTGCGGTTAACGCGGGCTCGGCAATGGTGGTGCCGAATCCTAAACAGAAAGCGAAGATCAATAACCAGAACACACTGCCCTTTCGCGCAAATGCTTGAGCCATCGATTCGCCAATCGGGAACAACCCCATTTCAAGGCCAAAGATGAAGAAAGTCAGACCAAATACCACCAGCACTAAGCCAGTCAAAATAGACAACAGATGAGGGAGTGGCTCTTGCAGAACAGCAAGCTGAAAGAAAGCGATTACCGCTACGATTGGCAATAGATCCCTAAGGCTACCTAACATGGACCGAAACAAAGCAAGCACCGCCATCATCGCAATTCCTTGTTGCTGATTATGAATTACTAATAATCATGGCAAATCCTTATAATTCCTTATGTGACAAATATTACGCAGTTGGTAACATATCCGAATAAAGTGCATAAGTGTGATAGCGATACACATCTTGACCAAATGAATTTAATTTCACCCCTGAGTAAATTGAAAAAGGCGTAATTTGGGCATCACACGATTGAAACCTTATGATCGTTATAGTGATTTTTTCGTATTGATTGGCGACTAAAAACAAGCCATGTCTATAATTATGTTTAATAGGGAGATTGGTATGAAGATATTGTTAACTGGTGGTACTGGATTTATTGGCTCTGAATTAGTCAAGAGTTGGAACACTGACGACGTGACATTGCTGACGCGGAGTCCTGAAAATGCGAAACAAAATCTAAATCACCTCAACCAAAACAACCTTCATTACATTCAATCCCTTGATGAGATCAGTGATCTCAATGACTTCGATGTAGTGGTCAACCTTGCTGGCGAGCCTATTGCTGATAAACGCTGGAGTACAGAGCAAAAAGAGAGGATCTGTAACAGTCGCTGGCACATCACTGAAAAACTGGTCGAATTAATTCATGCCAGTAGCAACCCGCCACAAGCTTTTATTAGCGGCTCAGCCGTAGGTTACTATGGCGATCAGCAGCAGCACCCGTTTGACGAATCACTGCAAGTAGAAGATGAAAGCTTTCCTCATAAAGTCTGTGCCCACTGGGAAGAAATAGCCAAGAGAGCCCAATCAGACAATACGCGTGTGATACTACTACGAACAGGGATTGTACTTGGCGAAAATGGCGGCGCACTCAAAAAAATGTTAATGCCCTATAAACTCGGGGTCGGTGGACCACTAGGTTCAGGTGAACAGTATATGCCTTGGATTCACATGCTTGATATGGTGAGAGCCATCAACCATTTGTTGTCAATTCCTCACGCTCAAGGGGAATTCAATATGTGTGCACCTCACCCTGTTACCAACAAACTGTTCAGCAGCACGTTAGCTAAACAATTAGGCCGCCCCCATTTCTTATTCACCCCAAAATGGGCAATGTCGCTTCTGATGGGCGAATCATCTTGTCTGCTATTTGACAGCATTCGCTCCAAACCGAAGAAACTCACTGAGATGGGATTCATCTTTAGTTACTCAAGAATCGAGCCGGCACTAAAAAACTTGTTACAACATCAAGACTAATTCTTTACCCTAGATCGATAGAGACTCTAATAAAGGATTAAGTGTGAACAAGTCGATTCTTATTACCGGTTGCTCAACAGGTATTGGCTATACATGTGCTCATGCACTTCAAAAACGTGGTTTTCATGTCATTGCATCTTGTCGTGATCCACAAGATGTTCAACGCCTTCAAGACGAAGGCCTCACCTGTATTAAATTAGACCTTTCCAACCAAGAAAGTATTGAGCATGGCGCCAAGCTTGCTATTGATCTCGCACCTAATGGATTGTATGGATTATTCAATAACGGTGCTTACGGTCAAGCAGGTGCGCTAGAAGACTTACCGACCCAGGGGCTCAGAGAGCAATTCGAAACCAACTTCTTTGGTTGGCATCATCTCGTTTGTCAGATCCTTCCGCACATGCGCGAACGTGGCGAAGGTCGAATCGTACAAAACAGTTCCGTATTAGGTTTTGCAGCGATGAAGTATCGTGGTGCTTATAATGCTTCTAAATTCGCAATTGAGGGCTGGACGGATACCTTGCGATTGGAGCTGCATGGCAGTGGTATACAGATCTCATTACTGCAACCAGGGCCAATTGAGACTCAATTTAGAACCAATGCCTTAAAAGCGTTCAATAAATGGATCAACATTTCTGGCAGCGCTCACCAAGACGCTTATCAACAACAAAAAGATCGACTCAAAAAAGAATCATCGAATAACGCTTTTGTGCTGCCTCCCGAAAGTTGTATTGAGCCGGTATTCCATGCTCTCACAGCCGATAAACCCAAGTTAAGATATCGAGTTACAACTCCAACTAAAGTGTTCGCGGTATTGAAAAGAATTCTACCGAGTCGCTTGCTAGACCCTATTTTGAGAAAAGCTGCATAAATTGCTAACTTTGAATGCAGAGTCGCAAACTTTAATGTAACGATGTAATTTTTCCGTAACAATAAGATGCCATGATGATCCTATCCCATCAATTATTCCCAATTGATGGTTCTACTCTGGAAATCTCATGACTTTAAACCGCCTTAATTGGGTAGGTGTGGGTCTGGCTATTACGTTGTTTATTCTGTTTTGAGTATCTCACGCAACGCCTCACTGACTACCTCGATGATAACGCTATGCCTTCCATGTTGAGATAACAACTCTATCAACATCGAAGCATAGCGTTTTTCTATTTTTGGTTCTTTTTATCCGAGATAATCGAGTTAGATCTTGAAGTTACCGACTAATCCCCCCATATTTGCAACGTATCCACAAAACAAACCTCAAGGAACGTAAATGCAATCTCCGCATATTGTTGAACTTAATGAGCAGAACTTTCGTCAAGTATTAGAAGGTTCGATGCAGACCCCTGTACTCATCCATTTTTGGGCACCAATGAGCCAAGAGAGCGCCCAAGTCATTCCTGAACTTCAAACCTTAACTCAGCAATACAACGGTGCTTTCACGTTAGCGCTATTGAATTGCGAGCAAGAACAAGCGATTGCTAGCCAGTTTGGTGTTCAAGCACTGCCTACGATTGCACTGTTTGTTAACGGTCAACCTGTCGACGGGCTCGGTGGTCCTCAAAGCTTAGACGCGATTGTAGAGATGCTAGGCAAACACCTTCCTAGTCAAGATGAACTAGCTTTACGTCAAGCTCTTGAGCAAATGCAAGCAGGTGAACACACACAAGCACTAGCAGCAATGCAGCAACTTCCAGCTGAGCTAACGAATAAAGGTGAAGTAAAACTGGCGATCGCAGAGTGTTTGTTAGAAACGCAACAATTTGACCTTGCTGAAATTCAGCTATCAACCATCCCTCTTGAGTACCAAGATAATTACTACAAAGGCTTAGTCGCCAAACTTGAGCTTCACAAGCAGGCTGCAGACAGCCCTGAAATACAAGCATTAGAAGCCGCTCTTCAGCAAAACCCAAGCGACGCTAAAACGGCATCTGAATTAGCATTACAATATCACCAAGTGAACCGCAGTGAAGAAGCAATGGATCTATTGTGGTCTTGCCTAGCCAAAGATCTTAATACTCTCGATGGCGACATGAAAAAAGAGTTCATGGACATATTGAGTGCGCTTGGACAAGGTAACCCAGTTGCCAGTAAGTACCGCCGTCAACTTTACTCTCTGCTTTACTAGTCAAGTTCTGTAACTGCTGAGTCTTAAGCCAGTTAGCTATCAAATCTAAATTCAGCGAATCTACCTATTAGGTTTTTGAATGCAAAACTCCATAATGGGCCATAAAATCAATGTTTTATGGCCCATTTCTCATTTATAAATTTGCCCCGCCTTTAAATATGCGCCAGTATGAGTAATAAACATTCAAAAACTTAAACTTGCAAAGGACTTTGTATGCCTATTGATACCTTGATTACTATTGGCGTCTTTACTGCCGTCGCACTACTGTTTATTTTCGCCGGAGTAAAAACGGTTCCGCAAGGCAATAACTGGACCGTAGAACGCTTTGGCCGATACACACATACTCTTAAACCGGGTCTTAACTTAATCATTCCATTTATTGATAAAGTTGGACAACGCATCAGTATGATGGAGCGTGTTCTCGATATCCCAGCACAAGAAGTCATCTCCAAAGATAACGCGAATGTAGTTATTGATGCGGTGTGTTTTGTTCAAGTGATCGATGCACCTAAGGCGGCTTATGAAGTGAATGACCTTGAACACGCGATTCGTAACTTAACCCTCACTAATATTCGTACTGTACTGGGCTCGATGGAGCTGGATGAGATGCTTAGCCAGCGTGACATGATCAATACTAAGCTCCTAAATATCGTTGATGAAGCAACTAACCCGTGGGGCGTGAAGGTTACACGTATCGAAATCAAAGATGTGCAGCCACCAGCAGACCTTACTGCTGCGATGAATGCCCAGATGAAAGCCGAGCGTAATAAACGTGCTGATATCCTAGAAGCAGAAGGTGTACGACAAGCTGAGATCTTGAAAGCAGAAGGTCACAAGCAATCAGAGATCCTGAAAGCAGAAGGTGAGAAGCAAGCAGCAATATTGCAAGCAGAAGCCCGTGAGCGTGCCGCAGAAGCAGAAGCTAAAGCGACAGAAATGGTATCAACGGCAATTGCTCAAGGTGACATGCAAGCGGTCAATTACTTTATTGCACAAGGTTACACCGACGCATTGAAATCTATAGGCCAAGCTGAAAACGGCAAGATCATCATGCTGCCACTCGAAGCAACTGGCCTTATGGGTTCTGTCGCGGGTATCGCGGAGATGTTTGCACATAAGAATGACAAAGGTAGTAAGGACTAACTTATGGTCGAATTACTAGAACAAGTAAACCACTGGCATTGGTTAGCGTTTGGTCTAGCATTGTTAGCGCTTGAGCTAATTGGAACCGCTGGTTACTTTTTATGGATAGGCATATCTGCCATGTTGGTCGGTGCCCTATTAGGCGCACTACCAATCGGTTGGCAGATGCAATGGCTGTCCTTCGCTAGCTTCTCTCTGATTACCACTTGGTTATGGTGGAGAAGACAACTGTCTAATGACAGGCAGTCAGATGCAGGGCGAGAGTTAAACCAAAGAGAAAAACAACTGGTAGGTCAAACCATTATTCTAAGTGAAGACGTAAAGAAAGGTAGCTGTCGAATTAAGTTCGGTGACTCTTCTTGGTCAGCAAAGGCGAGTCAAGATATCCCATCTGGCACCGAAATTAGGATTGTCGCTTTAGACGGAATAGTTCTAATAATAGAACCTTTATAAAAAAGAGCTATATGAAGCCTGTACTTTCAATAAATGCAGGCTTTTTCTATTTTTGAACCTTAATAATATTCGAATTATCATTACGATAGATTGAATAGTAAAAAAAATAAGTTCTTATTTCGTAAAGCTAAAAATTTTGATTGAGCTAAAAAGATATAAGAAAGTCAGGTTTCTTAACCAATATATATATGAATAGTGAGCCACGCTCTCGCTTAATTATAATTGTTAAAAATGTTAAGTCCGTCCAATTTTTGAAATTTTCATTTCCTTGTCCATACTTTCGTTTATCTCAACAAGAGATAAACATAACGGAGTCTGTATGAGACATTTCCTAATAATTTTAACAGCGATATTCAGCCTGTCATTCGGCAGTGCTCTGGCGAGCAGTCAGTCTCCAGGTAACGGAAACATGGGGCCTATTGTTAAGTGCTCAGATGGCAATGCTGTCACTCATGTACCAATTCTGATCTGCAAACATTACGGCGGAACAGTACTGTGATAAGTAATTAAAGTCAGGCTAGTAATACTATTTGCAGCCTGACTATTATTTACATTCGAAACTAACTGCGGCCAGCAAGGTTGTTTAAAATAGGACATTCCGTTGAAGTGTCTCCAGGGCAATCATGTACCCAAGATTGCAGCTGCACCTTCATCTTGTTTAATTCCGCAAGCTTCAACTCTATTTCATCTAACTTCTGCGTGGCTTTCTTTTTTACTTCGTAGCTTTGTCTGTTGGGGTTCATTGCCAATTCAACAAGCGCTTTACATTCGTCAAGAGTGAATCCAACCATCTTAGCTCTCAGTACAAACTCCAACTGTTCGATGTGAATCTCGCCGTATTGCCTATACCCATTTTCTGAACGGTGCGGTGGGCTCATCATGCCCTTACTTTCGTAAAAACGAATGGATTTCGCTGTCGTACCAACACGCTTTGCTACTTCACCAATATTCACAATCTTACCTGTAAGCCTAAAAAGAAAAACCGCAGTACTGCTGTTATACAATACTGCGGTTGAAAAACATAGCTAGAGACTTACGTTAGAAGCCTACTCTTGCTCTAACAGCCAAATCATAGTTTGAGATTTTTCTTCGCTGTCTAGCTTATTGAACCAATATGAAACCATTTCGATTTCTTTTGAGCCTTCTAGTGATGCAGGGTTAGCGTTCTTACGGTTCTTGAATGCCCAATCTGTCACTGCAGATTGTTCTTCTTTTGTTGCTTCGCCGTACCAGTAGTTAACCATCTCTTGTGCTTGCGAGGCTTTTGGTTCCTCTGCAGAAACTGCTGCTACTGGCACTGCAGCTACAGGAGCAACCGCAATAGCTGTATGATTATTCGCACCGTTGTAGATTGTGTCGATATACGCTTTCGGCACAATAAAAGTTGTACTCATTGTTGAGTTTTGTCCATCAAGCGTAAACTCTAAATTCTTTGCTCTTGATTGCTGAATGTCAGCATCACTTAATGGAAATTTAATATATTGAGTCTTTGTACAATGCTCACTGCAGCTTTCTCTTGGTACTTGTCTCTCTTCTAGCTCTATCGTCTTACCAAAAAAGCTAACAGTTTCGTACTCTTTATAACTTTGGAAGTAGCTTACATCCATAGTGATTGAAGATTCTGGGGCTGAATTCTGTGTTACTTCTTTGTTATACGTAAAGTAGAGTGACGATTTCAGGATATCCGCCCCTACATTAGCTTTACTTTCAGCCACATAAGATTGTCCAGTCACTTGAATGTAACCACCTTTAGGCTGTACATCTGCTACTGAATCTGCAAAATTACTTTTTGAATCGAGTGAACTACAAGCTCCCAAAAATAATGATAATACAACTACACTAACTTTATTCATTATGACTAATTCCTTATGTTCACTATGGAAAAACGCTGGCAAAATAATTTACCAGCGTTTTGATTTTTATCTAACTATTTTTAAGCTGATAACTTTAGCTTAGAAACCGTACTCAAGACCAACGCGAGTTACGATATCTGTATCAGCGTCACCAACAGTACGACCCGCTACACGTAGGTAAGGTACGAAACCGTTGTGAACTGCCATTAGCTGACCAGAGATAGTGTTGCTATCTGAGTTAGCGTCTTTAGAACCGTTTGTTTCAGACTCAAGGTTCGCTGCGTAACCTAGTTTGAAACCGATTGGACCGTTCCAGTATTGACCAATGATAGAGTAAGAGTCTTGAGTCACTTTACGGATACCATTGTCTAGCTCTTCACCTTTATATGCTGCAGCAAAGCCGAAACCCGCTGGTAGGCTAGCTTCAAAGCCAACGATGTATGCAAATGTATCATCATCGTAGCCCGCAACTACATCTGATTGATATTGGTCACCAGCTTTAACAACAGTACCGTCAGCAAGCTTAACTTCTTCTTGAGCGATTAAGTACTCACCACCAGAAGCCGCAACTACACGTGTACCAGATTCAACTGCACCCATGAATGTTACTTTTTCGAAGCTGTACTTAGCACTTGCACCAACGAAGTTAGCATCACGAGTCGCCGCACCACCACCGTTGTCGTTATCATCACGACCAACAGAAGCTGCAAAAGAGAAACCACCAAATTTAGCTGAATCGTAACGTACTTGGTTAGATTGACGATCGTAGTGACCGTTGATGCCGCCCCAATCGAATACAGAACCTAGACCAGGGTTAGAGAATGGCCAGTCGACGATTTCGTATAGTGGCGTAAGAACACGACCCACACGTAGATTACCCCAAGAGCCAGAAGCGCCAACGAAAGTATCACGGAAACCTAGAACACCGCCTGAAACGCCACCGTGAGACCAGTCTGTGCTATCTACGTAGCCAGATTCGATCTGCATTGTGATTGTAACGTCTTCAAACATATCTTTGTGAGCACGGAAGCCGATACGAGATTCATTCTCTACAGCATAGCCAGAGCTAGAGTCATTGTTGTCAGTTGTGTTGTAGTTCACTAAAGAGATAGCTGCAACACCGTATACGTCAACGTTGAAGTCAGAGTTGATACCAACTTCTTTCGCCATTACGCCTGTCGATAAAAGTGCAACTGTTGCACCTAGTAGAGTACGTTTGAAAATTTTGTTTTCCATGGAATAAAACTCCTAAAAATGGATATAGCTGTTTGAATATTCCCCGCCTAAAGTTGGCCGCCGTAGAGAGAAATACCTTTTCTTGTTTGAGAACCCTGAACTCTGAATTCTCTATTTCCTTTCTGGTTATACACATCGTGTGCATCCATGGCATTAAGACTAACTTCGCCCTCAAAAAGATCAATGAGAACTTAATTTTCATCTAAAAAAATATGAGTTGGTGCAAATTTAGTAGGTACTTAGTGATCCAGATCGATAAATTGAAAAAGCCACCCCGCAATACAATTAAATCAAATAAAAACAATAACTTAACGATTTTTTGTTTTTATAAAAATAGATATGACTCGCATATTTAATACAACTGGAACGGTATTTCATTAATATTGAGCAGCGTCACTGTCCTGACTTTAGAGTTCATATAGGAACAAAATTATCAACAATTAAAAAGCCCTCATTTTTATATCAGAAACAAAAAAGGCACTCCCTTAAAAGGAGTGCCTTTGAGCTTTTTTTATCTGTATTTACTTACGAAATAAGGGCTATTAGATCTTCTTCTGTTCTTATTTCGATACCTAAATCTTGTGCTTTGGTTAATTTAGAACCCGCCGCTTCACCGGCAAACAAGATGTCCGTTTTCTTAGATACGCTACCCGTAACTTTCGCACCCAATGCTTGCAATGCCGCTTTGGCTTCACTGCGACCTAGTTGAGAAAGTGACCCAGTCAACACAACTACCTTACCTTCTAGTGGTAGCTCTTGATCATCCGCAGCTTCTTCGATGACAGGCCAGTTAACGCCAAGTTCTATCAGCTGATCGACTACCGCTCTGTTTTTCTCTTGCGAAAAGAAACTTGTGATATGGCTAGCGACAATGTCACCAATATCAGACACCTCAACTAATTGTTCATGGGTCGCAACTTGAACCAGCTCCAGTGTTTTGAAGTGTTGCGCCAAGTTCATCGCAGTTGCTTCACCCACTTCACGAATACCTAGCGAATAAAGGAAACGTGCCAGTGTTGTGTCTTTGGCTTTATTAAGCGCACTCACCACATTTTGCGCCGATTTAGGCCCCATACGATCAAGAACTGTGATCACGCCCGCGCTGAGCTTGAACAGGTCAGCGGGCGTTTCTACCATTTCACGGTCTACAAGCTGCTCTATCACCTTTACGCCAAGGCCATCAACATCCAGCGCCTTTCTCGACACAAAGTGCTTCAGCGCTTCTTTACGCTGCGCCTGACATACTAAACCGCCAGTACAACGCGCTACAGCCTCACCCTCTATGCGCTCAACTGCTGAGTTACATACTGGGCAAGCACTCGGGAATAGGATGTCTTTCGCTGTTTCAGGGCGACGATCTAGTACAACAGCCACAATTTGCGGAATCACGTCGCCAGCACGGCGAATAATAACGCTGTCGCCTATCTTCACGCCTAAACGAGCAATCTCATCGGCATTGTGAAGCGTGGCATTACTCACCGTCACGCCACCTACGAAGATAGGTTCCAGTTTAGCAACCGGCGTAATAGCGCCCGTACGGCCTACCTGGAACTCAACATCGTTAAGCAGAGTGATCTCTTCTTGCGCTGGGAATTTGTAAGCAACCGCCCAGCGAGGCGCTCTAGCAACAAAGCCAAGCACTTCTTGTGCGGCAATATCGTCGACTTTGATCACCACACCATCAATCTCATAAGCCAGAGCATCGCGACGGGTCATGATGTCTTGGTAATAAGCCTTTACGTCTTCAAGTGAGCTAAGCTGCTTAGTCTCAGGACACATAGGTAACCCCCAGCCTTTCAGCTGTAAGAAGCGTTGATAGTGGCTATTAGATAGCTCAGCGCCCTCTACAACACCAACACTGTAGGCATAGAAAGCCAGCGGGCGTTTTGCTGTAATTCGAGAATCAAGCTGACGCAGGCTACCTGCAGCGGCATTACGTGGGTTAACAAAGACTTTCTCGCCTTTCTTCAACGCCATCTCATTCAACTTATCGAAACCCGCTTTTGGCATAAACACCTCGCCACGAACTTCAATACGCTCTGGCCAGCCTGCACCTTGTAATTTAAGTGGGATAGAGCTGATAGTACGCACGTTTTCAGTGATATTTTCACCCGTCGTACCGTCACCACGTGTAGCAGCCTGAACTAGGGTACCATTCACATAGAGCAAGCTAACGGCAAGGCCATCAAGCTTAGGTTCACAACAGAAAGTCTTGAGATTTGCGGTTGGCGCTCTATCAGACATTCGCTTATTGAACGCATCCAAATCTTCATCAGAGAAAGCATTGTCCAGAGAAAGCATTGGGATCTCATGAGTCACTTGAGTGAAACCATCGAGAGGCTGACCACCAACACGCTGGCTCGGAGAATCTACCGTCACTAGCTCTGGGTTCTCTTCTTCGATCTTTAGCAATTGCTGCATTAATCGATCGTACTCGACATCAGGGATCTCAGGGCTATCTTCTACGTAATAACGAACGGCGTGATAATGCAGAGTTTCTCTTAACTGCTCTAAGGTAACTTGAATCGATTCTTTCATATCATTCTCTGTCGTGATTGAAATATCAAAAAGGGCTCCCTTAGGAGCCCTTTTCTATAAATATAGATTATTTACAAGGCTAAACAATACGACTAGGCATTCGATGCCGTCATAAAGTCTCTGATTTGCTTGCGGTATTCAGATAAACGGTTTGGTGTCATTAAGTTGCGCGATTCATCCAATACGTTTCCGCCCATATCGTCGGCAATTTTCTGCGCCGCACTCAACATCACATTGAAGTTCTGATCAGCTTGACCGTAACAAGGCAACGTCATAAAGAACGAAATACCTTTAGTCGTGAAGTCAGCAGGATCATCATGTTCTAGCGTTCCCGGCTGCATCATATTTGCAACGCTGAAAATAACCTTTGGTGCGTCTGTAGATTGTGCAAAGCAGTGGTAGATAGACATCTCACCATAAGTTAAACCGTTGTTCTCCATGCTACGGAAAAGTTCTGTACCCACAAATGGGATCTCTCCAGCACAGTGAACATTAAGAACGATAACTTCTAAGCCAAGTTCTTCATCTGGCTTCGCTTCTTCAACAGATGCACTTTGCGGAGTAACGACTTCTTTCGCAACAACTGGCTCTCTTTGAGTGAACGTTTCATTTGGAACGAGTGGCTCATCAACCGCCTCAGAAGACTCTTCAAACGAACCGTACTGCTCTTTAAAGCCTGCATGGTTTTCTTTTTGTTCGTCAGTCAACTCAAAGCTTGGAACTTCAGGCTCAACAACCTTCTCTTCCTCAACCACTTCAGGTTCACTTTCAACCTTAATTGGGTCTTCTACGCTAAAAGAAGGAAGATCATTCAATTCGATGTCGTCTTCGTGAGCTTCTTTCATTACTGGTGCTGTTAGTGGATCAGAGTCAATCAGCGGATCAGTCGCCGATGGTGAAACAGCAAAATCCGGCTCTTTACGCTCTTTTCGGATTATCTCAAAATCATCTTCTGGGGCGAATGAACGGTTTGGGATTGTTTCTGCTTGATCTAAGCTGTCGTTATCAAGCTTACCAAGCGGCTTATCTCCAAACTTTGCTTTCCCTTCTTTTTTACTCGTCCATAGACCATGGAACAATAATGCGGCGATAGCTAATGCGCCAACAATAATGAGTACAAATCGCAATTCCTGCATTTTTCGCTCTCAGCTTTCTTAGTCAACTAGCTATAAACACGCTGTCACTAAGTTGGGTTAATTTGGCTAATCTCACTACTCTATCAAAAGTAGCCACTGTTTTAGAACAACTTAATACAATTAGTTCCTTACATGGTGTGATTTTCACCACGCTTTTTTTCTTAATTTCGGTCGAGTACACTAGACATGTTTGCTATTTAATCAAATTCACATGTGACCCAATTTAAATATGACTATTGAATCTGTTCCCCGCTCCGGCTTTGGCTATTTTATTTTCGGAATAAAAATCGCCTTGTCGCCGAGCATTCGTAAGTTTGTACTCATGCCACTTATCGCGAACGTGTTACTCGTTGGTGGTGCTTTGTTTTATATCTTCTCCAACCTAAACACTTGGATTGAGGGTTGGATTGGTGCATTACCAAGCTTCTTATCGTGGTTGTCATACATTTTATGGCCATTACTTGTGTTAACCGTATTGGCCACTTTCTCGTATTTCTTTAGCACCCTCGCGAACTTCATTGCCGCGCCTTTTAATGGATTGCTCGCTGAAAAGGTAGAAGAGTTACTCAGTGGCAAAAAAGTCAATGACGATGGTTTACTGGATGTACTCAAAGATACCCCACGTATTTTAGCGAGAGAATGGCGCAAGCTTGTCTACGTTCTGCCAAAAGCGATAGGTTTATTCCTACTTTTGTTAATTCCAGCACTAGGGCAAACCGTTGCACCGTTTTTATGGTTCATTTTCACAGCATGGATGTTAGCGATTCAATACGCTGACTACCCGTTCGATAACCATAAAATCAAGTTCGATGACATGAGAAACAATTTGAAACAAAAACAAGGTAAGAGCTACAGCTTCGGTGCGCTTGTTTCTGTTTTCACGACTATTCCAATTTTAAACCTGATTGTGATGCCCGTTGCCGTTTGTGGCGCAACAGCAATGTGGGTTGCTGAGTTTAAAGACCAAGCTCTACGCTCACGTCTATAAGTCCTCGTCTCTAACCCTGCCTATACTCCCTAGTTTCGCCTATCTTTTTGAAGTTCTGATTTCAATAAAGATAGGCGTCAATTCTGCTACATATCTATATGATATAACTTTTTAATCCTTTTACCTTTTTTTCAACTTGTTTAATCTAAATTCAAGCTGAAAAAACATCGAAAGACACTAGACGGTAAAGTGATTGATATACTACGTTTAGTTCTGTCATTAAATGAAGGAATATCGCATGAGCAAGATCTACGAAGACAACACCCTAACGATTGGTAACACACCTCTAGTCCGCCTTAACAAAGTAAGCAAAGGTAACGTCCTAGCTAAGATCGAAGCTCGTAACCCAAGCTTCAGTGTTAAGTGCCGTATCGGTTCAAACATGATCTGGGAAGCTGAAAAAGCAGGTACTCTGAAGCCAGGTATCGAGCTTGTTGAACCAACTAGTGGTAACACTGGCGTTGCTCTTGCCTTCGTAGCTGCGGCGCGCGGTTACAAGCTAACGCTAACGATGCCTGAGTCAATGAGCCTAGAACGTCGTAAGCTGCTTAAAGCGCTTGGCGCAAACCTTGTGCTAACTGAAGCACCAAAAGGCATGAACGGCGCGATTGCTAAAGCAGAAGAGATTGTTGCTTCAGACCCAGACAAGTATCTACTACTACAACAGTTCAACAACCCAGCTAACCCACAGATTCACGAGCAGACGACTGGTCCTGAAATTTGGGAAGCAACAGACGGCGAAATCGACGTGTTTGTAGCGGGTGTTGGTACGGGCGGTACTATCACTGGTACAAGTCGTTACATTAAAGGTGAAAAAGGCAAAGCGATTACTTCAGTAGCGGTTGAACCGGCTGAGTCTCCAGTAATTGCACAAGCGCTTGCAGGTGAAGAAATCAAGCCAGCTCCGCACAAAATTCAAGGTATCGGCGCAGGTTTCATCCCTGGAAACCTAGATTTAGAGATTATTGACCGCGTAGAATCGGTAACTTCTGAAGAAGCGATCGAGATGGCTCAACGCCTAATGAAAGAAGAAGGTATCCTTGCTGGCATCTCATCTGGTGCAGCTGTAGTAGCCGCAAACAGAATCGCAGAACTCCCTGAATTTGCAGGAAAAACTATCGTAACGGTACTACCAAGCTCTGGTGAACGTTACCTAAGTACAGCCCTATTTGCTGGCATCTTTACGGAAAAAGAGAACCAACAATAATATGTGGTCAAATCAATTTTTCGTCCAAAAAAGCCCCGTTTAGGGGCTTTTTTGTTGATCCCTGCCCCACCTTTGGTAATATCGGGTCTGTTTTATTTTTCGCTTCAAAATAAAAGAAGCAATAAACAAATTCTGAAAGTCATGAGTACTCAACAAAAGACGACCATGGCTGGATAAAAATTTATAACCAGTCTAAGTTCTAACACGAACATGGCGTACTAGCCTCTAGCGCATTTGGGCTAAAGCAGTTAAGCTAATCTGGTTACAAACTTACAAAAAATAAATTAATTGGGGTATATAAAATGTACGAGAAGCAAGTAGAAATCACAGCAGAAAACGGTCTTCACACTCGTCCAGCTGCACAGTTCGTTAAAGAAGCAAAATCTTTCGACGCTGACATCACAGTGACTTCTAACGGCAAAAGCGCTAGCGCGAAAAGCCTGTTCAAACTACAAACTTTAGGCCTAGTAAAAGGTACTAACGTTACTATTTCAGCTGAAGGTCCTCAAGCTCAGCAAGCAGTTGACCACCTAGTTGCTCTTATGGATCAACTACACTAATACGGTCTCCTTCTTTCAAAGCCATTTTGCACAGCAAAGTGGCTTTGTTCGAAATAGATAGGAATAAGCGCGACATTAGTCGACGACTTAAAGTCACACACTCTCCCGTTTACAGTTGAACAACTAAGGTAAGGCTATGATTTCAGGCATCCTAGCATCTCCTGGTATTGCTTTCGGTAAAGCACTACTACTTCAAGAAGATGAAATTGTCCTAAACACTCAATCTATCTCTGACGACCAAGTTGAAGCAGAAGTACAGCGTTTCTTTGACGCTCGTAACAAATCTTCTCAGCAACTTGAAGTTGTTAAGCAAAAAGCACTTGAAACTTTTGGCGAAGAAAAAGAAGCAATCTTTGAAGGCCACATCATGCTGCTTGAAGATGAAGAGCTAGAAGAAGAGATTTTAGCACTCATCAAGAAAGACAAAATGCACGCAGACAACGCGATCCACACTGTGATCGAAGAGCAAGCTGTTGCACTAGAGTCTCTTGATGATGAGTACCTAAAAGAACGTGCAACTGATATCCGTGATATCGGTACTCGTTTCGTTAAAAATGCTCTAGGCATCAACATTGTATCTCTAGCAGATATCAATGAAGAAGTTATCCTAGTAGCTTACGACCTAACGCCATCTGAAACGGCACAAATCAACCTAGACTACGTTCTTGGTTTCGCTTGTGACATCGGCGGTCGTACATCTCATACTTCAATCATGGCACGTTCTCTAGAGCTTCCAGCTATCGTTGGTACTAACGATATCACTAAGCAAGTTAAGAACGGCGACATGCTTGTGCTAGACGCGATGAACAACAAGATCATCATCAACCCTTCAGATGCTGAATTAGCAGAAGCTAAAAAAATCAAAGAAGATTTCGAAGCAGAAGCGGTTGAACTAGCAAAACTAAAAGATTTACATGCTGAAACTCTAGACGGTCACCGTGTAGAAGTTTGTGGCAACATCGGTACAGTAAAAGACTGTGACGGTATCCTGCGTAACGGCGGTGAAGGCGTTGGTCTGTACCGTACTGAGTTCCTATTTATGGACCGTGACGCGCTTCCTACTGAAGAAGAGCAATACGTTGCTTACAAAGAAGTAGCAGAAGCAATGGAAGGTGAGTCAGTGATTATCCGTACTATGGATATCGGTGGCGATAAAGACCTACCATACATGGACCTTCCACAAGAGATGAACCCTTTCTTAGGCTGGCGTGCAGTGCGTATCAGCTTGGATCGTCGTGAAATCCTACGTGACCAACTACGTGGCATCCTACGTGCATCTGCACACGGTAAACTACGTATCATGTTCCCAATGATCATTTCTGTTGAAGAGATCCGTGAACTGAAAAAAGCAATCGAAGAGTACAAAGTTGAACTTCGCGCTGAAGGCCTAGCTTTCGATGAAGAAATCGAAATCGGCGTAATGGTTGAGACTCCAGCAGCAGCTGCAATCGCACACCACCTAGCGAAAGAAGTCTCTTTCTTCTCTATCGGTACTAACGACCTAACGCAATACACTCTTGCGGTAGACCGTGGTAACGAAATGATTTCTCACCTATACAACCCACTATCTCCTGCTGTTCTTACAGTAATCAAGCAAGTGATCGATGCATCACACGCTGAAGGTAAGTGGACTGGTATGTGTGGTGAGCTTGCTGGTGATGAGCGTGCAACGCTACTTCTTCTTGGCATGGGTCTAGATGAGTTCTCTATGAGCGGTATCTCTATCCCTAAAGTTAAGAAAGTAATCCGTAACTCTAACTTCGCTGAAGTTAAAGCTATGGCTGACGAAGCACTATCTCTACCTACAGCTGCAGAAATTGAAGCTTGCGTAGAAAAATTCATCGCTGAGAAAACTCAGTAATCGCCAAATGCTTAATAAAGTTAGACGGCTAAAAATAGTCGTCTAATTTGTTAGATTGGTATAGTATATTCTACAGAATAAAACTAAACGTTAGGAGCATGACACAATGGGTCTGTTTGACAAACTGAAAAAGCTTGTATCTGATGACAGCGCTGATGCTGGTGCAATCGAAATCATCGCACCTCTTTCTGGTGAAATCGTAAACATCGAAGACGTGCCAGATGTAGTTTTCGCTGAAAAAATCGTTGGTGACGGCATCGCTATCAAACCAGCTGGCGACAAAATGGTAGCTCCAGTTAACGGTACTATCGGTAAGATCTTCGAAACTAACCACGCATTCTCTATCGAGTCTGACGACGGTGTTGAGCTTTTCGTTCACTTCGGTATCGATACTGTTGAACTTAAAGGCGAAGGCTTCACTCGTGTAGCTGAAGAAGGTCAATCTGTTAAAGCTGGTGACACTATCATCACTTTCGACCTAGCGCTTCTAGAAGAGAAAGCGAAATCTACGCTTACTCCAGTTGTTATCTCTAACATGGACGAAATCAAGGAGCTGAACAAGCTTTCTGGTTCTGTAACTGTTGGCGAAACTCCAGTTCTTAAAGTAACTAAGTAATCTCGATTACTTATCAGCTTTAATTAAAACGCTACCTAAGGGTGGCGTTTTTTGTGCCTGTTATTTGGCTCGAGTTCCTTAAACAACAGTTCTGATTACTACTCCTCACCTCGCTGTAAACAATCCCTCAATAAGCCACAGTAATACCCAATTATTAATTACCAACGTAACCCTACTTTGTTATTAAACCACACAAAACGCCACCCTTGGCGCAGGTCCCACACGTTAGATCACGCAGTATGTCTTTCGACCACAACAAGAACCCTAAAATCTGACTTACTTCTCGATCAAAAGCAGATTCCTGATACCTTGTTCTACTCGGTTCTGGAATGACGAAAGATTGCTTCGATGTAGTAAGCGAGAAAATCACCACTTCCCAAATCCCGTCATTCCCTACAGTGAGGAACGAACGTTATAGGGAATCTCGTTTTTGCTCCCGCTTACCAACATTGCACTTTTCCCAATACACCTTCACCAAATCGCAGGCAATAAAAAACCCAGCCGAAGCTGGGTCTGTTTAGCGCTCATCTCTCACCACGAGCTAATTTGTGGAAGCCTAACGTTAACGCTTA